>JAYSCA010000771.1:0-1503 GCA_041915165.1 Ideonella sp. | reverse complement strand
TTCGGTGGACAGCTCGCCCACGTCATCGAGCTCGATCGCGATCTGGGTGCAGACGGCCCGGCACAGCTGGGCCACCCGCTCGCTCTGCAGTCGGTAGAACACCTGCGTGCCCTCGCGGCGGCGCCCTAGCACCCCCGCGCGGTACAGCGTGGACAGGTGCTGCGACATGTTGGGCTGGGTGGTGTTGATCTCGCCGAGCAGTTCGGAGACGTTGCGCTCGCCGTTGCACACGGCGCTGATGATCTTCAGGCGCACCGGGGTGGACAGCAGGCCGAACAGCTCCGCCGCGCTCTCGAACACCCGATCCTGATCATTCGTCTCGGCCACGTTGACCTCTGCCATGGAATCCTCCATCACTCTATCAGCCCGTGCGCATCCACCGAACGACGAGCCCGGGCCACCACCGTGAGCCCCCTGCCGCATCGGGCATTCCACCGTGGCCGGCCGGGCGGGCCCCCGGCACAATCGGTCCACCTCAGGAACGCCCGCGCCCCCATGACGGATGTCGACACCGCCCGCCTGGCCACCCAGGTGCTCTGGGCCGCCTTCGGGCTGGCCCTCGTCTTCGGCTTCATCGCGCACCGCAGTCGCTTCTGCACCATGGGCGCGATCGCCGATGTCTCCAGCATGGGCGACTGGGAACGGGCCCGCATGTGGGCCCTGGCCGCGGCCGTGGCCACGCTGGGTTTCAACGGCATGGTGGCCCTGGGCTGGATCGAGGCCCGCCACTCGATCTACGCCGGCCCCCGCCTGCTCTGGCTGTCGTCCCTGGTGGGCGGCGGCCTGTTCGGCGTCGGCATGGTGCTGGCCTCGGGCTGCGGCAGCCGCAACCTGGTGCGGCTGGGCGGCGGCAACCTCAAGTCGCTGGTGGTGCTGCTGGTGATGGCCGTCACCTCGTTCGCCACGCTCAAGGGCCTGACCGCCGTGCTGCGCGTGGCCACGGTGGAACGGCTGTTCGTGGACCTGCCCACCGGCCAGGACCTGCCCTCGCTGCTGGCCCAGGCCAGCGGCGCCAGCGTGCCCCGGGCCGCGGCGCTGCTGGGGCCGCTGGTGGCGCTGCTGCTGGGCGGCTGGGCGCTGTGGCGCCCCGAGGGCCGCCGGCCCGCCGCCCTGCTGGGCGGCCTGGGCATCGGCGCGGTGATCACGGCGGTGTGGTGGGTGTCCGGCGTGCTGGGCTATGTACCGGAGGACCCGCAGACGCTGGAGCCGACCTTCGTGGCCACCAACAGCCACCGCATGGAGGCGCTGAGCATGGCCTCGCCGCTGGCCTATGCGCTGGACTGGCTGCTGTTCTTCAGCGACCAGTCCAAGACCCTGACCCTGGGCATCGTCTGCGTGGCCGGCGTGCCGCTGGGCGCGGCCGCCTCGGCCCTGCTCGAACGCAGCTTTCGCTGGGAGGGCTTCGGCGGCCCGCAGGACCTGGCCCTGCACCTGGTGGGTGGCAGCCTGATGGGGGTGGGCGGCGTGGTGGCGATGGGATGCACCATCGGCCAGGGCGTGTCG
>JAYSCA010000770.1:0-1505 GCA_041915165.1 Ideonella sp. | reverse complement strand
GCACCACGCCAATCGTGGCCTTCTGGCCGGCCTTGAACGTGGACAGGGTCAGCGCGCCGTTCTTGATATCGCCCTTCTCGTCGAAGGTGATGTTGCCGGTCACGCCCTTGTAGCCGGCGGTCTTGGCCAGCACCGGCAGGTACTTGGCCGGCTCGGCCGAGTTCGCCTTCACCATGGCCTGGGCCATCACCATCGTGGCGTCGTAGGTGTAGGGCGAATACAGCTGCACTTCGCTGCCAAAGCGCTTCTTGTAGCGGGCGCGGAAGTCTTCCATGGCCTTCACCGCCGTCTTGTCGGTCGGCTCGATGCCACCGGCTTCGGCGCAGATCAGTTGGCCGTCGGCCAGCGCGCCAGCGGCCAGCTTGGGCATCTCGCTGGTGCACAGGCCGTCACCGCCCATCAGCTTGGCCTGGATGCCCAGCTGCTTCATCTGGCGGGCCAAGGGGCCGCCGACGGCGTCCATGCCGCCATAGAAGATCACGTCGGGCTTGGTGGCCTTGGCGGAGGTCAGGATGCCCATGAAGTCGGTGGCCTTGTCGTTGGTGAATTCACGCTTCACCACCTTGCCGCCGGCCGCCTTCACGCCCTTGTCGAACTCGTCGGCCACGCCCTGCCCATAGGCCGTGCGGTCGTCAATGACGACGATGGTCTTGGCCTTGAGCGTCTGCACGGCGTACTTGCCCAGCGTGCTGCCCAGGTGCACATCGTCGGCCACCACGCGGAAGGTGGTCTTGAAGCCCTGGCGGGTGTACTTGGGGTTGGTGACGGAGGCGGCGATCTGCGGAATGCCGGCGCCCGCGTAGATGCGCGAGGCGGGAATGGAGGTGCCCGAGTTCAGGTGGCCGATCACGCCGTTCACCTTCTCGTCCACGAACTTCTGCGCGGCGGTGGTGCCCTGCTTGGGGTCGCCAGCATCGTCTTCGGCCAGCAATTGGAACTTGGCCTTCTTGCCGCCGATGGTCAGGCCCTTGGCGTTGAGCTCCTCCACGGCCAGGCGAGTACCGTTCTCGTTGTCCTTGCCCAGATGGGCTGCGCCGCCGCTGGTGGCATTCACAGCACCGATCTTGATCAACAGGTCTTCAGCCTGGGCCTGGCCGGCCAGCAGTGCGGCTGCGGCAGCAGCCACCAGAGTGGTTTTGGTGTTCATATATTGGTCTTCTCTCAGTAGAGCAGGGCAAATAGCTTACCCCTGCGCGCGCGAGAAGCCCACCCGCGTCCTCGACAAAGCATGAAAAAGGCCGCCCGAAGGCGGCCTTTGTGCTGCGCGAACAGCCTGGGGATCAGTGCACCACGCCCAGGGCGGTCTTGGCGCCCGCCTTGAAGGTGTACAGGGTCAGGGCGCCGTTCTTGATGTCGCCCTTCTCGTCGAAGGAGATGTTGCCCGTCACGCCCTTGTAGCCCGTGGTCTTGGCCAGCACCGGCAGGTACTTGGCCGGCTCGGCCGAGTTGGCCTTCACCATGGCCTGGGCCATCACCATCGTGGCGTCATACACGTACGGCGCGTA
>JAYSCA010000769.1:0-1509 GCA_041915165.1 Ideonella sp. | reverse complement strand
CCCACATGCCCCGGGCAGCGGGCCAGGAACCAGCCGCCGCCGACGTCCGGGAACAGACCGATGTTGGTCTCCGGCATGGCCAGCTTGCTCAGCTCGGTCACCACCCGCAGCGAGGCGCCCTGGCTGATGCCCATGCCGCCGCCCATGCACACCCCGTCCATCAGCGCGATGTAGGGCTTGGGGTACTGGTGGATCAGGTGATTGAGGGCGTATTCCTCGGTGAAGAAGTCTTCCAGCCGCGGGTCACCGGCCAGGGCCGCCTGGTGGAAGAAGCGGATGTCGCCGCCCGCGCAGAAGGCCGGGGGTTTGCCCTCCCGGCCGGCGCCCTGCACCAGCACGCCCTTCACGGCGGGGTCGTCGCGCCACTGCAGCAGCACGGTGGTCAGGTCGCGCACCATGGCCAGCGAGAGCGCATTGAGCGCCCCGGCCCGGTTCAGGGTGATGAGGCCCAGCGGGCCACGGCGCTGGGCGAGGATGTGGCCGCCGGCGCACAGCGGCGGCACGAAGGAATCCGAGGTCATGCGGGACAGTCTCCTGCCGGTCGACAGGCCGGCTCTGGCCCCGCATTGTGCCGTCGCGCCGCGGGCGCCCGGCCAGGATCAGCGCGGTGCGGCCACGCGGGCGCGCCAGAGGGCCAGGCCCTCGTTGGCCGTCAGCGCCCCCAGCACCAGCAGGCCGCCGCCCAGCACCGCGGGCGTCGGCGCCTCGGCCGTGCCCAGCCAGGTCCAGGCGACACCGAACACGATCTCCAGCTGACCCAGCAGCGAGGCCTCCGGCGCCTTCAGCACCCGGCCGGCCGCCACCGCCATCACGCAGGGAATGGCCAGTTGCACCACGCCCAGCAGGCTCAGCAGACGCATGTCATGCCCCGAGGCCTGCAGCGGCCAGGCCAGCGGCAGCGAGACGGCGGCCGACAGCACGGCGCCAATCAGCACCGCCGCCGAAAGATCCTGCTGCGCCACCCCACGCCGGGCGTTCACCTGCATCATGACCCACACCAGCGCGCTGCACAGCGGCACCAGCAAGGCCAGGGCCGTGCCCAGCAGGTGGCGCAGATCGCCGCCCGCCACATGGGCCATGTGCATCCAGGCGATGCCACCGCTGGCCATGGCGATGGCCACCCAGGTGCGCAGCGGCAGCCGCTGCTTCAGCGCGAAGCGGGCGATCAGGGCCGTGAGCAGCGGCGACAGGGCCTCGGTGATCAGCACGTTGGCCACGCTGGTCAGCGTCAGCGCCACCATGAAGGCGGTGTACATGACGCCCCAGCCCAGGCCGGACCACCACAGCGTGGCACCGCCGTGGCGCAGCTGCGCCAGCAGCGTGCGCGGCCCCATCTGCCAGCTCAGCAGCACGGCCATCGCGACCGCGTTCGAGGCGCTGCGCCAGAAGGTCACCTCGAACGAGGCGGCTGAATCCAGGTGCCGGGTCACGACCCCGGCAATGCTCCACAGCAGCGTGGCCAGCACCATGGTGGCCACCGCGCGGCGGTGGCTCATCATGGGCGCGGCG
>JAYSCA010000768.1:0-1511 GCA_041915165.1 Ideonella sp. | reverse complement strand
CTGCCTAGACTGGCCCCGCTGTGCCTCAGGAGACTGCCATGCGGACCGCTGCCCACCACAACCTGCCGGAACTGTTTTCTCAGCTGGGCCTGCCCAGCGACGATGGGGCCATCGACCGTTTCATCGATGCGCACCGGCCGCTGTCGCTGCAGCTGCGTTTGTGCGAGGCCCCGTTCTGGAGCCTGCAACAGGCCCGGGCGCTGGAAAGCATGATGGACGACGCCAACGAGTGGGCGCCCGTCTGCGGCGACCTCAACACCCGACTGCGCTACCGGGCCTGCGACCTGTTCTGAGCCCGCCTCGCCCACGGCGGTCATACTGCAGCCCAGCCGCTCCCCCGGGGCGGCAGGAGAGACTGCATGTTCATCGCCATGAACCGCTTTCGCATCGCGCCCGGCCGCGAGGCCGACTTCATCACCCTCTGGCGCCAGCGCGAAAGCCACCTGGACGGCGTGCCCGGCTTCGAGAGCTTCCATCTGCTGCAGGGCCCGAGCACGCCCGAGGCCACCCTGTTCGCCTCGCACACGGTCTGGGCCTCGCGTCAGGCTTTCGAGGACTGGACCCGCTCGGAGGCCTTCCGCCGTGCCCATGGCCAGGCCGGCGGCCAGCGCGACCTCTACCTCGGCCCGCCGCAGCTGGAGCTGTTCGACGCGGTGCTGTGAGCGCCCTGACGCCTCACCCGAGCTTCCCCTGCTGGGCACGCTGCTTCTCGCTCGGCGCCTAGAATCGTCAGCGTCGGTCCCCGTGACCGACAAGCGTTCTCAGGGCGGGGTGGAACTCCCCACCGGCGGTATCCATGCATGTCATGGGAGCCCGCGAGCGCTCCGTGGCTCACCATGGCCGCGGGGGTCAGCAGACCTGGTGCGAGGCCAGGGCCGACGGTCACAGTCCGGATGAAAGAGACCGCATGTGTTCGCCACCGCGTTTCGGCGTCGGTGGCGCTGCTGCGTTCGCCCTGATTCTGGCCACTCATCCGAGGATCACCATGAATCAGCCCCTCACCACCACCCTCTCGCCCGCCCAGGGCACGGCGACGCACCGCATCGCCATCGTCAGCGCCGGCTGGCACCGGGACATCGTCCACAACGCCGTCGAAGGCATCCGCGCCGAGTACGCGCGCCAGCGCCCCGGCCAGCACCAGATCGACCAGTTCGAGGTCCCCGGCGCGTTCGAGATCCCGCTGCACCTGCAGCGGCTGGCCCGCAGCGGCCAGTACGACGCACTGATCGCCTGCGGTCTGGTGGTCAACAGCGGCATCTACCGCCATGAGTTCGTCGCCAGCGCGGTGATCGACGCGCTGATGCGCATCCAGCTCGACACCGGGGTGCCGGTGTTCTCGGTGGTGCTGACCCCGCGCGACTTCCATTCGCATGAGGAACACCAAAACTTCTTCCGCACCCACTTCATCACGAAGGGGCAGGAAGCCGCGCAGGCCTGCCTGGCCACGCTGGACAGCCTGAGCACCCTGCCCGCCTGAGCGGCCCGGCCGCTCAGCCCTGGGACGGCGGAGC
>JAYSCA010000767.1:0-1515 GCA_041915165.1 Ideonella sp. | reverse complement strand
GGCGATGGCCACGCGCTGGCGCTGGCCGCCGGAGAACATGTGCGGGTAGCGGTCGAAGGCCTCTTCGCGCAGGCCCACGCGGGCCAGCATGGCGCGGGCCGCGGCCTCGCGTTCGGTCGGGTTGCCCACCTGGTTGGCCTCCAGCGGCTCCATCAGCGTGCGGCCAATGGTCTGGCGCGGGTTGAGCGAGCCGTAGGGGTTCTGGAACACGATCTGCACCTGGCGGCGCAGGGCGCGGCGCTGTTCGGCGTTGGCCTGGGCCACGTCCAGCCCGTCGATCAGCAGCTGACCGGCAGTGGGCGTCTCGATCATGGTCAGCAGCTTGGCCAGCGTGGACTTGCCGCAGCCCGATTCGCCCACCACGGCCAGGGTGCGGCCGGCCTGCAGCGAGAAGCTCACGCCGTCGAGGGCATGCACGGTGGCCGGCGGCTTGAACAGGCCGCGGGCCACGGGGTAGAGGCGCTGGAGTTCGCGGGCTTCGAGCACAGGAACAGCTTCGCTCATGCGGCGTTCTCCAGGTTCAGCGCGATGGGCTGGCCCGCATCGTCCAGCGGGGTGTGGCACAGGGCGCGGCCCAGCGCGGCGTCGGCCGGCACGGGCTTGACGGCATGGCAGTGCGCGCTGGCCCAGCGGCAGCGCGGGGCGAACAGGCAGCCGGCGGGCCGGTCGCTCTGGCCGGGCACCACGCCGTCGATGGCCTCCAGCCGCGCGCCGGTGGCACGCTCGGGCAGGGCGGCCAGCAGGGCGTGGGTGTAGGGGTGGTGCGGGTGGGTGAAGAGGGTGGCGGCAGGCTGCGTTTCCACCACGCGGCCGGCGTACTGCACCATCACCCGGTCGGCGGCTTCGGCCACCACGCCCAGGTCGTGGGTGATCAGCACCAGGGCCATGCCGGTGTCGCGTCGCAGCGTCTGCAGCAGGTCCATGATCTGGGCCTGGATAGTGACGTCCAGCGCGGTGGTGGGCTCGTCGGCGATCAGGAGGCGCGGCTTGCAGGCCAGGGCCATCGCAATCATGACCCGCTGGCACATGCCGCCCGAGAGCTGGTGCGGAAAGGCGCGGGCGCGGCGCACCGGGTCGGGGATGCCGACCTGCTCCAGCAGCGCGATGACGCGGGTCTGGCGCTCGCGCCGGCCCAGCGAGGTGTGCTGGGCCAGGGCCTCGCCGATCTGCCAGCCCACGGTGAAGCAGGGGTTCAGCGAGCTCATCGGCTCCTGGAACACCATGGCCACGTCCTTGCCGATCAGGGCGCGGCGCTGGCGGGGCGTCAGGGTGAGCAGGTCCCGGCCGTCGAAGACCATGTGCTCGGCGGTGACGGTGGCTGTCCAGGGCAAGAGGCCCATGATGGCCAGCATGGCCACCGACTTGCCCGAGCCCGATTCGCCGACGATGGCCAGCAGCTCGTTGGGGGCGACGCTCAGGTCCACGCCGTCCACGGCCCGGAAGGGCCCGCGGCGGGTGGCGAAGCTGACCGACAGCCCGCGGATGTCCAGCAGGGGCGTGCTCATGTCTTGCGCA
>JAYSCA010000766.1:0-1518 GCA_041915165.1 Ideonella sp. | reverse complement strand
AGCGTGCGCGCATCGGGGATGTGCAGCGCGCCGTCAAGTCGACAGAAGCGCTGGAAGCTCAAGCGGTCGAGGATTTGGTGCTCGCACTGCTCGTCCGACAGGTTGTACAGGCCCTGCAGAAACACCATGCGCACCAGCGCTTCGGTGGGGTACGGCGGACGACCACCCTTGCTGCGGTCGGCCCTCGGGCATGCAGCGTCCACCGCCGCGGCCATCGCCGAGAAGTCAATCAGCTTGTCCATCGCCGCGAGCGTCTGCACGTAGCCTTCGAGCTTGGCCTTGCGCTGGCGCACCAGGAACAGGTCGTCAGGGGCTTCTTCCGGAAAGAAGCTCGATGGCTTGATGCGCGGGGTGATCATCTCTGCATGTTGCCGCAACCTGCGCCATTCAGGCGCTTGACGGTGCGGTTTCTAGAAGTGCCCTTTGGTCCGGGGTTCGAGCCCCCGGCGGCCTACCATTTTCGACCCGTTGCCCTGGGCTGTCTTCACCGGCAGGCACGGCGCCCGCTGTGTTGTGAAGTCCCGCCTCCTGTCCTCGTCCCTGTTGCCCCTGCTGGCCGTGCTTGGCGCGGTGATCTTCCTGGGGCTGGGCACCTCCTGGGCCAAGCACACCCTGTTTCCTCAAATCGGTGCCGCAGGCACGTCGGCGGTCCGGGTGGGGCTCTCCGCCTTGCTGTTGCTCCTGCTCTGGCGCCCCTGGCGCCGGCTGCCCAGCCGGGCGGATCTGCGGGCGATTGCCGCCTACGGCGCCGCGCTGGGGGCGATGAACCTGGCCTTCTACCTGTCGCTGCGCACCATTCCCTTTGGCCTGGCGGTGGCCATCGAGTTCGCCGGTCCGCTGGGGCTGGCCCTGTGGGGCTCGCGCCGGGCCATCGACTTCCTTTGGCTGGCGCTGGCGCTGACCGGCCTGGCCCTGCTGCTGCCGCTGGGGCATGGCCTGGGTCCGCTGGACGGGACCGGCGTGCTCTGGGCGCTGACGGCCGCGGTCTTTTGGGCGCTCTACATCCGGTTCGGCCAGCGGCTGGGGCATCTGCCGGCGGGGCCTTCGGTGGCCCTGGGCCTGGGCGTGGCGGCCCTGGTGGTGGTGCCGGTGGGCGTGGCCCAGGCCGGCACCGCCCTGCTGTCGCCGGCGGTGCTGGGGGTCGGGCTGGGCGTGGCGGCGCTGTCGAGCGCCCTTCCGATCTCGCTGGAGATGCTGGCCCTGCAGCGCCTGCCGCCCCAGGCCTTTGGCATCCTGACCAGCATGGAGCCGGCCGCGGCGGCCCTGCTGGCCTGGGGGCTGCTGGACGAGCGCTTGACGACAGGCCAGTGGCTGGCGATCGGGCTGATCATGTCGGCGTCGATCGGCAGCGCCTTCAGCGCGCGTGTGCGGCGCGAGCCGCTGGAGACGGCCCGGCAAGGCTAGGGCCGGCGGCGTAAGCTTGCGCCATGCCCATCGACACCACGCCCTTTCTCGTGCCGCCTGGCAAGGCGGTGGCGCTGAGCCGCTGGCCCACCCGGGTCAAGCCTTTCTATGCCG
>JAYSCA010000765.1:0-1521 GCA_041915165.1 Ideonella sp. | reverse complement strand
CGATGGTGTTGCCCGCATCGCGCAGCTGGTTGAGCACCTTGAGCAGCAGCTGGATGTCCTGGAAGTGCAGGCCCGTGGTGGGCTCGTCCAGGATGTAGAGCGTGCGGCCGGTGTCGCGCTTGGAAAGCTCCTGCGCCAGCTTGACGCGCTGGGCCTCGCCGCCGGACAGCGTGGTCGCGCTCTGGCCCAGCGTGATGTAGCCCAGGCCCACGTCCAGCAGGGTCTGCAGCTTGCGGGCGATGGCGGGCACGGCGCTGAAGAAGGCGTGCGCGTCCTCCACCGTCAGGCCCAGCACCTCGGCGATGTTCTTGCCCTTGTAGAGCACCTCCAGCGTCTCGCGGTTGTAGCGCCGGCCCTGGCAGACATCGCAGGGCACGTAGACGTCGGGCAGGAAGTGCATCTCGACCTTGATGACGCCATCGCCCTGGCAGGCCTCGCAGCGGCCACCACCGGAACCGGCCGCGACGTTGAAGCTGAAACGACCGGCGCCGTAGCCGCGCTCACGGGCGGTCGGCACCTCGGCGAACAGCTCGCGGATGGGCGTGAACAGGCCGGTGTAGGTGGCCGGGTTGCTGCGCGGGGTGCGGCCGATCGGGCTCTGGTCCACGTTGATGACCTTGTCGAAGTCCTCCAGACCTTCGATGGCATCGTGCGCCTCGGGTTCGGCGTGGCTGTTGTAGAGCTTGCGCGCCACCGCGGCATAGAGCGTGTCGTTGACCAGCGTGCTCTTGCCCGAGCCGGAGACGCCGGTGACGCAGGTCAGCAGCCCCACCGGGATCTGCACCGTCACGCCCTTGAGGTTGTTGCCGCGCGCATTGACCACCCGCAGCATGCGCGGCTGGCCGTGCTCGTCCTGCATCGGCTGACGGCGCTCGCGCGGCACGGCGATGCGCAGCACCCGGCCCAGGTACTGCCCGGTCAGCGAGTTCGGGTCGGCCGCGATCTGGGCGGGCGTGCCCTGCGACATCACCTGCCCGCCGTGGGTGCCGGCGCCCGGGCCCATGTCCACGCACCAGTCGGCCGCGCGGATCATGTCCTCGTCGTGCTCGACCACCAGCACGCTGTTGCCCAGGTCGCGCAGGTGCTTCAGCGTGCCGATCAGGCGCTCGTTGTCGCGCTGGTGCAGGCCGATGCTGGGCTCGTCGAGCACGTACATCACGCCGGTCAGGCCCGAGCCGATCTGGCTGGCCAGGCGGATGCGCTGGGCCTCGCCGCCGCTCAGGGTGTCGGCGCTGCGGTCCAGGCTCAGGTAGTTCAGGCCCACGTCGTTGAGGAAGGTGAGGCGCGAGCGGATCTCGCGCACCACCTTGTCGGCGATCTCGGCCTTGGCCCCCTCCAGCGTCAGGCGCTCGAACCAGGCCAGGGCCTCGGCCAGGGTCATGTGCTCCACCTCGAAGATGGGCTGACCGCGCTCGGCCGCGGTGCCGGGCAGGAAGACGAAGCGGGCCTCGCGCCGCAGCCGGGCGCCACCGCAGTGCTGGCAGGGCTTGGCGCTCTGGTAGCGGGCCAGGTCCTCGCGCA
>JAYSCA010000764.1:0-1529 GCA_041915165.1 Ideonella sp. | reverse complement strand
CGCCCTCGGCGATGTGCTGCTTGTACCAGACGCTCAGGATGGTGCTCACCACCGGGCCGGGGTTTTCCTGCACCTTGGCAAAGTCCCAGCCGTTGAGCTTGCAGATGCGCTCCACCAGGTCCATATCGAGGTCGATGGCGTCCTGCGCGCAGCGGCGCAGCTTCAGGTCTTCGAACACCGCGCCTTCGGGCAATTTCAGCTTGAGGGTGGTGTCGTTCGGTGGGGTGGTCATGGTGTTTTCCTTGCGTGCTATTCCACACGGGTGATGCGTTGGGGCTTGAAGCCCAGATCGGCCACCTTGCCCTTGCGGCCGCGCACGGCGCGGGCGTTGTTGAGGCTGCGGATTTCCAGCGTTTCCTCGCGCTCCTTGCCACCGCGGCCCAAGCCTTCGATGCGGATGGAGCGGGTGTACGCAGCGGCCCCGGCCAGGGTGTCCTTGTCCTCCAGGTCCAGCAGCATGAGGCCGCGGCCACCGTTGGCCATGGCCTTGAGCTCGGCAATCTCGAAGGTGAGAATGCGGCCCAGCGTGGAGGCGCAGGCCACGTGCGTCGCAGCGGGCACCAGCGTGGCGCCGGGAGCCGCAGGGGCTTCGCCCTCCTTCGGCTCCTTGGGTGGCAGGCGAAACAGTGCACCGGCCACCAGCGACGGTGCGCACAGGGTCTCGCCCGCATTGCAGGTCACAAAGGCCTTGCCGGCCTTCTGGCGCGACACCATGTTCTCCACATTCGCAATGAAGCCGTAGCCCGCACTGCTGGCCAGCAACAGCGTGGCTGCGCCGGGGCCTGCGAAGTAGTGGGCGATCTGGGTGCCGGCTTCCAGCTCGATCAGGGTGGTGATGGGCTGCCCATCACCGCGCCCGCCCGGCAGCAGCGACACCGCCACCGAGTACACGCGGCCATTGGAGCCGAACACCAGCAGGGTGTCGACCGTGCGGCACTCGAAGGTGCCGTACAGGCCGTCCCCTGCCTTGAAGGCAAAGCTGCCCGCCTCGTGGCCATGGCCGGTGCGGGCCCGTACCCAGCCTTTTTCGCTGACCACCACGGTCACCGGCTCGTCCACCACCTTCACTTCGGCCACGACCTTCTTCTCGGCCTGGATCAGGGTGCGGCGGGCGTCGGCAAAGGTCTTCGCGTCTGCCTCGATTTCCTTGACCATGACGCGGCGCAGGGCGGCGGGGCTGCCCAGAATCTCTTCGAGCTTGGCCTGCTCTCCCCGCAGTTCCGACAGCTCCTGCTCGATCTTGATGGCTTCGAGACGCGCCAATTGGCGCAGGCGGATTTCGAGGATGTCTTCAGCCTGGCGCTCCGAGAGGCGGAAACGTTCGATCAGCGCAGCCTTGGGCTCGTCCGACTGGCGGATGATGGCAATCACCTCGTCGATGTTGAGCAGCACCAGCTGGCGGCCTTCGAGGATATGGATGCGGTCCTGCACCTTGCCCAGGCGGTGGCGGCTGCGGCGCTCGATGGTGGTCTGGCGGAAGGCGATCCACTCGGTGAGCATCTGGCGCAGCGACTTCTGCACCGGCTTGC
>JAYSCA010000763.1:0-1536 GCA_041915165.1 Ideonella sp. | reverse complement strand
GTGGGTGTAGAGCAGCATCTGCACCTCGGCCTGCAGGCGGCGGATCTGCTTGGCGGCGGGGTGGTCGTTGAGCCACCAGTCCACGTTGCGGCCGATCACCCGGTCCAGCGACGCGGTGGGCAGGCTGCCCAGCTGCGGGTGCTGCACGTACCAGCGGGTGGGCGCGCCCCAGTGCAGGCGCCAGCCGTCCTCCTCGAACAGGGGGCGCAGCACCTCGAACAGGGCGCGGGCGGTGGGCTCGTCCAGGTCCAGCTCGGCCGGGTTGGCCAGCGACACCTGCTCGGTGCCCAGGTGCCAGTGGGTGGGGCTGATGAGGCCCCAGCCGTCGCCTTCGGGGGCCAGGCCATCCGCCCGGGCGCTCAGCGTGGCCAGGGGCAGCAGGCCGTCGGCCACAGGCCAGCCCCAGGCCTGGGCCAGGGCGCGTTCGTGCGGGGCGCTCAGGCTCAGCTCGTCGCCCAGGTCCTCGGCCACCGGGGCCATGCGGGTGAGCAGGCGTTCCAGGTTCGGCAGGGCCAAGCCGCTGAGGGCCTGGGTGGCCGCGGGCGAGAGGGCGCTGGCGTGGGCGATGACGAACTGCATGGGGCGCGATTATCGGTCCCCCACCCGGTGGGCGCCGGCGCTCAGACCACGCTGTCCCAGGGGGCCGACAGGCGCACCGCGCCGTGGATGATGCCGACCATGGAATAGGTCTGCGGGAAGTTGCCCCAGAGCTCGCCGGTGGTGGCGTGCATGTCCTCGCTGAGCAGGCCGACGTGGTTGCGCCGGGCCAGCAGGGCCTCGAAGGATTCGCGGGCTTCCTCGCGCCGGCCGATGCGGGCCAGCGCATCCACCCGCCAGAAGGAGCAGACGTTGAAGGCCACCTCGGGTTTGCCGAAGTCGTCGGCCGCCTCGTAGCGGCGCATGAAAGGGCCGTCGCACAGCGTGCGTTCCATGGCTTCGACGGTCTGGATGAAGCGCGGGTCGTTGGGCGGCAGAAAGCCGACCTCGCCCATCAGCAGCACGCTGGCGTCCAGATCCTGGCCGCCAAAGCTCTCGACAAAGGCCTGGCGCTTGTCGCTCCAGGCGTGCGCCAGGATGTCAGCGTGGATCTTGGCGGCGCGGGCCTGCCAGAAGTGGGCCCGCTCGGGCAGGCCCAGTGTGCCGGCAATGCGGGCCAGGCGGTCGCAGGCGGCCCAGCACATCAGGGCGGACGAGGTGTGCACCCGGGCGCGGGTGCGCAGCTCCCAGATGCCGGCGTCGGGCTGGTCGTGCAGGCGCCAGGCCTGTTCGCCCATGGCCTCCAGCGCGGCAAAGTCGGCGCTGTCGCCGCGGCGGAACAGGCGGTGGTCATGGAAGGCCTGGGCCGCGCCCAGCACGATGTTGCCGTACACATCGTGCTGGAAGTGCTCGTAGGCCTGGTTGCCCACCCGCACCGGGCCCATGCCGCGGTAGCCGGCGGCCTGCGGCACGATGGATTCTGGCAGGGCCCGCTCCAGGCCGATGCCGTAGAGCGGCTGCACGTGGTCGCCGGGCGTGCTGCGGATGACGTTGTAGAGC
>JAYSCA010000762.1:0-1539 GCA_041915165.1 Ideonella sp. | reverse complement strand
AGCGGCAGGCCGGCCTCGTCGCCCAGGATGCTCAGGTCGCTGGGCACGGCCGTCTGGGTCAGCACGCTGAGGGCCTGGCCCGAGCGCACGACGGCCAGCAGGCCGGCCAGGCTGCTGCTGGCGTAGGCCAGGCGGTGGCGCCGGCCCGCCTGGTTCAGGGCGGCCAGCGCGGCTTGGTGGTCCTCGGTCTCGGGGCCGGAGAGCGCCAGTGGCAGCGGGTCAGCCTGCAGGGCCTCGCCGCCGGGGGCGCCGACCCAGACCAGGGGTTCGGTGCGCAGCACGCCGTGCGCGCCGGTCGGGTCTTTCACCGAGACCAGGGCCAGGTCCAGCTCGCGCCGTGCCAGCGCCTGGCGCAGCTGCGGCGTGGGGGCGCACACCACCTCCACCAGCACCCGTGGGTGGCGCCGGGCGAAGCCGCGCAGCAGCGGCGGCAGGAAGCGCACCGCGTAGTCGTCCGGGCAGCCAAAGCGCAGCACGCCGCTGAGCGGGTCCTCTGCCAAATCGGCCAGGGCCTGGTCGTGCAGGGCCAGCAGGCGCTGGGCGTGCTCGCGCAGCCGTTCGCCCGCCGCGGTCAGCCGCACGCCGCGGCCGGTGCGCAGCAAGAGGGGCTGGCCCACCACGGCTTCGAGCCGCTGCATCTGCAGGCTCAGCGCCGACTGGGTGCGGTGCACCCGCTGGGCGGCGCGGCTGAGTGTGCCGCTGTCGGCCACGGCCAGCCAGCTGCGCAGCAGGTCGATGTCCAGGTTGGCGGGCACGGTATGAGCGTTTCTGATGGGTGGTGCAAGAAGCTTTCGTTTTACCAGATGGCTCGTCCGCCGCAAGATCAGCCCATCCTGTTTCTCATTCCCCGAGGCCTTCCATGTCCAAGAACGACGATCCCCTGTTTTGGCAGCGCGCCCGCCAGCACCTGGTGCGCTACGGCGGCAGCTTCGAGCCGATGATCATCGAGCGGGCCCAGGGCTGCTATGTGTACGACGCCGACGGCCGCGGCATCCTGGACTTCACCTCCGGCCAGATGAGTGCGCTGCTGGGCCACGCCCACCCGGAGATCGCCGCGGTGGTGACCGAGTCGATCCACACGCTGGACCACCTGTTCAGCGGCATGCTTTCGCGCCCGGTGGTGGAGCTGGCCACCCGCCTGGCCGAGGTCACGCCGCCCGGACTGGACCGCTGCCTGCTGCTGAGCACTGGCGCCGAGTCGAACGAGGCGGCGCTGCGCATGGCCAAGCTGGTGACCGGCGGCTGGGAGGTGGTGGGCTTCGCCCAGTCCTGGCACGGCATGACCGGCGGCGCGGCGGCGGCCACCTACAGCGCCGGGCGCAAGGGCTACGGCCCGGCCGCGGTCGGATCGCTGGCCATTCCGGCACCCAACCGTTACCGGCCGCGCTTCATGCGCGATGGCCAGATCGACTGGCAGACCGAGCTGGATGACGCCTTCGCGCTGGTCGATGCGCAGTCCACCGGCGCGCTGGCGGCCTTCATCGCCGAGCCCATCCTGAGCAGCGGCGGCATCATTGAACTGCCCAGCGGCTACATGGC
>JAYSCA010000761.1:0-1539 GCA_041915165.1 Ideonella sp. | reverse complement strand
GCCGATGCAGTGGTGCTGAGCCATGCCCACCTGGACCACAGCGGCTGGCTGCCGGTGCTGGTGCGCCACGGCTGGCGCGGCCCGATCTACACCTCGCCGGCCACGCGCGATCTGGCCGAGGTGCTGCTGCTGGACGCGGCCCACCTGCAGGAAGAAGATGCGCGCCGGGCCAACCGCTACGGCTACAGCCGCCACACCAAGGCCCTGCCGCTGTTCACGCAGGCCGACGCCAAGCGGGCCGTGTCGCAGATGGTCACCGTGCCCGAGAACCGCCCCCGCGCAATCGGCAAGGGCCCGCTGCAGTTCACCCTGCGCCCGGCCGGCCACCTGCTGGGCGCCTGCTCCATCGTGCTGGAGCTGGGCGAGGAACGCCTGCTGTTCACGGGTGACCTGGGCCGCCAGAACGACCTGCTGATGAAGCCCCCCACCCCGTTGGACCATGCCGACGTGGTGCTGACGGAGTCCACCTACGGCAACCGCCTGCACCCGCGGGAAGACATCGCCGGCGTGCTGGCCGACATCGTCAACGCCACCATCCGCCGCGGGGGTTCGGTGCTGATGCCGGCCTTCGCGGTCGGCCGCGCCCAGTCCCTGCTGCTGGTGCTGCAGCGGCTGAAGGCCCAGGGCGAGATCCCGAACCATCTGCCGATCTTCCTGGACAGCCCGATGGCCATCGAGGCCACCGCGCTCTACCGCAAGTACCGCCGCCTGCTGCGTGTGCCCGAGCGCGAGATGCAGCACCTGTGTGACGGCGTGCACCTGGTCACGACCAGCGTCCAGTCGCAACGCCTGGTGCGCTCGCAGATGGGGGCCCGCATGCCGGCCATCATCATCTCGGCCAGCGGCATGGCCACCGGTGGCCGGGTGCTGCACCACCTCAAGAACATGGCGCCGGACGATCGACACCACATCGTGTTCGCCGGCTTCCAGGTTGGTGGCAGCCGCGGGGCCAGCCTGGTGGGCGGCGCCAAAGAGGTCAAGATCCATGGCGAATGGGTGCCGGTGCGGGCGCCGGTGACCCACCTGGAGGGCTTCTCCGGCCATGCCGATGCCAACGAGCTGATGAACTGGCTGGGGCAGGCCACGCAGCCGCCGCGCCAGACCTTTGTCGTCCATGGTGAACCCGAGGCCGCCGACGCGCTGCGCCAGCGCATCGCCCACGAACTGCAGTGGCCGGTGCGTGTGCCGCCCGCGGGTGGCCGCTTCATGCCCTGACCCCGGATGAGCCCGACGCTGGAATTTCCGGGCATGGTCCAGGGCCTGGCCGCCGCGCTGGGCGCCGGCCTGTTGGTGGGGCTGGAACGGGAGCGCCGCAAGGGGGAGAGCCGCGAACGCAACGCGGCCGGCATCCGCACCTTCAGCGTGGCCTCGCTCCTGGGCGCGCTGGCCCAGAGCCTGAACGTGCAGCTCCAACAGCCGTCGCTGGTGCTGCTGGGGGGGCTGATGGTGATGCTGTTGGGCGTCTTCTCGTACCTGCGCAGCCTGCAGCGCGACCCGGGCGTGACCACCGAACTGGCCCTGTTCACCACCTATGTGATC
>JAYSCA010000760.1:0-1540 GCA_041915165.1 Ideonella sp. | reverse complement strand
AGCTGTTCGGCCGCGAGCCCTACACCGGCATCGACCCCGACCAGGCGGTGGCCCTGGGCGCGGCCATCCAGGCCGACCAGCTGGCCGGCAACAAGGCCGTGGGCGACAACGGCCTGCTGCTGCTGGACGTTTGCCCGCTGTCGCTGGGGCTGGAAACGATGGGCGGGCTGGTCGAAAAGGTCATCCCGCGCAACTCCACCGTGCCCACCGCGCGGGCGCAGGACTTCACCACCTTCAAGGACGGCCAGACCGCGATGGCCCTGCATGTGGTGCAGGGGGAGCGCGAGCTGGTGAGCGAGTGCCGCTCGCTGGCGCGCTTCACGCTGCGTGGCATCCCGCCGATGGTGGCGGGGGCGGCGCGCATCCGTGTGACCTTCCAGATCGACGCCGACGGGCTGCTGAGCGTGACCGCGCAGGAGCAGACCTCGGGCGTGCAGGCCCATGTCGAGGTCAAGCCCAGCTACGGCCTGGCCAACGACGAGGTGGCCGGCATGCTGCAGTCGGCCATCCAGAGCGCCGAGGCCGATGCCGCCGCCCGCATGCTGCGCGAGGCGGAGGTGGAGGCGCGCCGTCTGCTGGATGCGGTCGAGGCCGCGCTGCGGGCGGACGGCCATCTGCTGCTGGCGCGCGAACAGTTCGTGATCCTGCGCGCCATGCAGGACGTGGCCGACGGCCTGGAGGAATGTGCCGAGGACGAAGGGCCGTCGCTGCACGAGCACCGTTCGATGCGCGAGCGTCTGCGCCAGGCCACCGAGGGCCTGAACCAGGCCACCACGCCGTTTGCGGCCCGCCGCATGGACGCCCGGGTGCGCGAGGCCCTGTCGGGGCAGTCGCTCGACACCCTGGCCGGTGCGCTGGGCGCCCCGGCCCCGGCCGAACACGGTCTGGCCGCCTGAGTTGTCGTTCATTTCATTCCGGAGCCGACCATGACCGCCACCCCCGACGCCCTGGCCGCATCCCCGTCCAGCAAGCCGGCCAAGCCCCCTACCGCGGTGACGGTGCTGCCGCATCCGGAGCTCTGCCCGGTTGGCGTGTCCTTCGAGGCCCGCACCGGGCAGAAGCTGGTGGACGCGCTGCTGGAGCACGGCGTGGCGATCGAACACGCTTGCGAGAAGGTCTGTGCCTGCGCGACCTGCCATGTGCACATCCGCGAGGGCCTGGCCGGCCTGCCGGCGGCCGACGAGGACGAGGAAGACCAGCTCGATGACGCCTGGGGCCTGGACGCCCAGTCGCGCCTGTCTTGCTGCGTCAAGCTCAACGGCACACCGCTGGTGGTGGAACTGCCGAAGTACTCGAAGAACCACGCGCGGGAGTGATCCAGCTCTTGTCGTGCTGCGCTGAGGTCTGACTGCTGAGGGCGCTGCCCGGCGGCGGGCGGCTGCCCGTGTCCGGGGGCGCCGGGTGGCCCTCGCCTTCGCTCGGACGTTCCTCGGGCTGGACGCGGCGGGCCGGCACCGTGGAACTCGCTGCGCGCGCCAGGCGCGCTCCGCTCAGACACCCACGGTGAGCCAGACGGGAAGGGCGCGCTGACGCGCCCCCC
>JAYSCA010000759.1:0-1542 GCA_041915165.1 Ideonella sp. | reverse complement strand
CCAAGCCGGCCAACGGTGAGGCCAGCTGGGACGACCTGCAGCCGGTCGACACCCTGGGCCTGGAGGTCGGCTACCGCCTGATCGCGCTGGTGGACAAGACCCGTCAGGGCGACCTGCTCAGCCGCATCAAGGGCGTGCGCAAGAAGTTTGCCCAGGAGGTCGGCTTCCTGCCGCCTTCGGTGCACATTCGCGACAACCTGGACCTCAAGCCCAGCGCCTACCGGGTGCTGCTGCGCGGCGCCGTGATCGGCGAGGGCGAGGCCTTCCCCGGCATGTACCTGGCCATCAACCCGGGCGGCGGCGTGCCGCAGCTGCCAGGCACCCAGACCACCGACCCGGCCTTCGGCCTGCCGGCGGTGTGGATCGAGGAGCGCCAGAAGGAGCAGGCCCAAATGGCCGGGTTTACGGTCGTTGATTGCTCGACCGTGGTGGCCACGCACCTTTCACACTTGATGCAAATGAATGCGGCCAAGCTGCTGGGTCGAACCGAGACCCAGGCCCTGGTCGAACATGTGACAAAACTGGCTCCCAAGCTGATGGAAGACGTGGTGCCCAAGATGGTCGGGATCGCAACGCTGCAAAAAGTGCTCCAGCTGCTGCTGGACGAAGGCGTGCACGTCCGCGACTTCCGCAGCATCGTCGAATGCCTGGCCGAGAACGCGCAGGTCACCGATCCGGCCGAACTGGCCGCCCGGGTGCGCGTGCAGCTGGCCCCGGCCATCGTGCAGCAGATCTACGGTCCGGTGAAGGAACTGGACGTGATCGCGCTGGAGCCCGATCTCGAGCGGCTGGTGGGCCAGGCCCTGACCTCGCCGCACGGCCCGACGCTGGACCCCGGCGTGGCCGACACCCTGACCCGCCAGGCCGCCGACAGCGCGCGCAAGCAGGAGACGCTGGGCCACCCGGCCTGCCTGCTGGTGCCCGACCCGTTGCGCGCGCCCCTGGCCCGACTGCTCAAGCGCGCCGCGCCCCGTCTGCGGGTGCTGTCGCACAGCGAGATTCCTGAGACCCACTCGATCCGGATCGGTTCGATCATCGGAGGCACGGCATGAATGTGAAACGCTTCACCGCGCGCACCTCGCGCGAGGCCTTTGCCCTGGTTCGCCAGGCGTATGGCGAAGATGCCGTGGTGCTGTCCACCAAGCCCTGCGCCGAAGGCGTCGAGGTGCTGGCGATGGCCCCCGAAGCCGTCAACCAGCTGGAAAAGGTGGCCGCCCCTTCGGCTTCCGCCCGCCCGGCCCGCGGTGAGAGCCTGTCGGCCCGCGCCGAACGGCAGCAGGCCGAGCGCAGCGCCGCCGGCCAGCGCCGCCTGGCCGACCGGGTGCCTGCCGACGCTGCAGACGGCGAGGTGAACGAGGACGTGGAACGGATGGCGATGAGCACGCTGTCCTTCCAGGACTATGTGCGCGACCGCATGCTGCGCCGCCGCCAGGCCGCGCTGGACGGCAAGCCCGTGCCGGCCGATGAACTGGCCGAGCTGGACGAGGCGCCGGCCGCCGCCCCGGCGCCGCGCCGCGCTCCGGCCGCCGAGCCCACGCTGGC
>JAYSCA010000758.1:0-1550 GCA_041915165.1 Ideonella sp. | reverse complement strand
CTTCGGAGGCCGGGGTCTTGCCGAAGAAGTCATGCAGATAGGCAGGACGGCAGCGCATGTCGATCACGCGCGGCCAGGCGGTCGCTCCCTTCATGCCTTCACCGCCTCCTGCGTTGTGGCGGCGCGGATGTCAAAGGCACCGCCGGTGATGGCGGCCTCCCGCAAGGTGACCGGCTGCTTGCCCGGCAGCAGCGGGAAGACCAGCTCCGCGAAGCGGATGGCCTCTTCCAGGTGCGGATAGCCCGACAGCACGAAGCTGTCCACGCCCAGGTCCACATATTCCTTCAGGCGCTGGGCCACCGTTTCGGGGTCGCCCACCAGCGCCGTGCCCGCGCCACCGCGCACCAGCCCCACCCCGGCCCACAGATTGGGCGCCACCTCCAGCTGGTCGCGCCGTCCCCCGTGCAAGGCCGCCATGCGCGCCTGACCCACGCTGTCCATCGTGGCGTAATTGCGCTGGGCCGCGGCGATGTCCTCGTCGCTGAGCTTGCTGATCAGCTTGTCGGCGGCGGCCCAGGCCTCTTCATTGGTCTCGCGCACGATCACGTGCAGTCGCACCCCGAAGCGCACAGTGCGACCGTGCTGGGCCGCCCGGGCCCGCACATCGGCGATCTTCTCGGCCACAGCGGCCGGCGGCTCGCCCCAGGTGAGGTAGGCGTCCACATGCTTGGCCGCCAGCGCATGCGCGGCCGGCGAGGAGCCGCCAAAGTACAGCGGCGGGTAGGGCTGAGACACCGGCGGGAAGAAGTTCTGCGCGCCCTTGACCTGCACATGCGCGCCATCGAAGTCCACGCGCTCGCCCTGCAGCACCCGGCGCCAGACGGTCAGGAATTCGTCGGCGGCGCTGTAGCGCGCGTCATGGTCCAGGAAGACACCGTCCGCGGCCAGCTCGGTGGCATCGCCGCCCGGCACCACGTTCAACAGCAGGCGACCGTTCAGGGCCTGGTCCAGCGTGGCGGCCTGACGGGCCGAGGCCGTGGGGCCGGACAAGGAAGTGCGCAGGGCCACCAGCAGCTTGATGCGCTGGGTGACGGGCACCAGGCTGGCGGCGGTGACCCACGGGTCCAGGCAACTGGCCCCGGTGGGGATCAACAGGCCGTCGTAACCCAGCTGCTCCGCCGTGACGGCGATCTGCCGCATGTAGGCGTTGGTGGCAGGTCGGCCGGAATCAGATTTACCCAGGTAACGCGTGTCGCCCGAGGTGGGCAGAAACCAGAAGATGTCGAGGCTCATGGAGGGATCCTGTCAATGCCCGAGTGGCATCGAAGACGTCATTGCAGCGCAGCCCGTCCAGGCCGACCACGAACAAATCGGCGTTTGCATATCCGCTTCCCGAGCAAGGCGCACCGCCGCACGGGACATGCGCTTTCCGCGCTACCAAGCACGCAATTCGACGTGGCGCTGCGCTGCGTGATGGGCTGGAATTTGGCCATCGAGTCCAACCCGAACACCGCTCACCATGCAGTCCCTCACCTTCCGTCTCCTGTCCGTCACCACGCTGCTCGCCGGCCTGTGGTCCTCCGCCCTCGCGGGCTCCCTGAAGATCGGTG
>JAYSCA010000757.1:0-1551 GCA_041915165.1 Ideonella sp. | reverse complement strand
GCGTCCATGACCCTGCGCGCCAGGGCTGGGTCTACCAGGATCCCGACCACGGCGTGCGCTACATCGTGCGGGTGATCCACCAGGCCAAGATGGAGTCGCAGGACGAGGCCGGTCGCGTGCTGTTCGATGGCCTGTATGTGCTCGCCAGCGCCCAGCCCCTGCCCGGCCAGGCCGAGGCCACGGCCTTCGTGGCGGGCTACCTGCTGCGCCCGCTCGGCGGGACGGGGTCGGACCACCGCCTGGAGGAACTGGGCGATCGCACGGACCTGGAGGACAGCTTGGCGCCAGCGCCCGAGGACGTTCACTTCGAGGCGCTGTCGTCCCAGGCGATGGGCTGGGTGGTCAAGATCACGCGCCGGCATCCGGCCGATGCGCAGGCGCGCCTGGTCAGCAACCTGGTCATCGCGCCGGTGGGCGATGCGATGCAGGTGGTGGCGCGGTTTCCGGCCGCGGCCCGCTACACGCCACCCGGGGGCTGCGCGGCCGCGGTCAAACGCCTGGCGGAGCGGCGCATCGACGCGCAGGCCGTGGCGGCGGCGGCGTCCGAGGGTGGGGTCGCCAACCCGTCGCAGGAGGAGGCGGAGGGCGAGGAGGAGCCGCTGGGGCTGGACCTGTGTTCCGACGCCCGCTGGCGCTACAGCGTCGGGCCGCTGCCGTCGGACGGCTGGGCCCCCCTGTCGGTGACGGGGGGCGGGGAATTCAATGGCGAGACGATCGAGCGCAGCACCGTCAAGCTGGTGTTCGACGCGGGCAGCGGCCGTTACGTCGTGCCCCCGGCGCTGGATCTGTTCTGACCCGGACGGGCTTTCCTCAGTCCTGCGTCACCGGCGACAGGCGCTGGTGCGGGGCGTCCAGCAGGTCGCGGTCCTGCCAGCCGCGGCCGGCGCACAGGGGGAAGTCCGCCATGTGCCAGCCATCGGCTTCGATCAGCTCGGCGTGGACCACCGGCACGTCATGGGCCGTGCGCTGCTCGCAGACATAGGCATACAGCGTGGCGGGCCCCGGGTCGGCCAGCAGCCGCTCATACAGGGCGCGGCGGTGCTGTGGATCGGACCAGGCGGACGCCGGGCGGCGGTCGAGTTGCGCGGCGGACAGGCGCGCGCTGCGGTTCATCTGGCCGGGCACCTCGCCGTCGGCTTCCAGCGCGTAGAACTGCCCCTCCACCCGCAGGCCGCGCTGCACCTGGCGGCGCAAGCCCCGAAACAGCAGGTCGAAGGCGGCGTTGATGTCGGCCGATTCCATGAAGCGATGGAGCCGGCCACCACGGTGGTCCTGCGGGGTGCTGAAGTCGAACATGGGTACTGCAGTCATGTGTCGGGTGGAGGAGGGAGGGAACTGGACCAGATGCTAGGCGTGCGGTGGCGGGCCGATGCGTCGAATAAGGCCGGGAAAGCGCCCGCCCGTTATCCTGCGGGGCTTGCCGTCTCACGGGGGTCTGATGAACGTCGACGAGTACCTGCAACACGACGCGACCGCGCTGGCCGACCTCGTCGCCCGCGGCGAGGTGCAGCCCACCGAGCTGCTGGAGCTGGCCCTGGCCCTGGCCCGCCA
>JAYSCA010000756.1:0-1559 GCA_041915165.1 Ideonella sp. | reverse complement strand
TGACCCCGGGGCCGCACAACGAAACCTACTTCGAGCATGTGTTCCTGGCCCGCTACCTGGGCCTGACGCTGGTCGAGGGCGGTGACCTGACCGTGCGTGCCAACCGGCTCTACCTGAAGACCCTGCGTGGCTTGGAGCGGGTGCACATCGTGCTGCGCCGGGTGGACGACGAGTACCTGGACCCGCTGGAGCTGCGGCCGGACTCGGCGCTGGGCGTGCCCGGTCTGGTGCAGGCCATCCGGGCCGGCGAGGTGGTGGTGGCCAATGCGCCGGGGGCCGGCTGGCTGGAAAGCCCGGGCCTGGCCGCCTTCTGGCCGGGCGTGGCGCGCCACCTGCTGGGTGAGGAACTGCTGCTGCCCGGCGCCACCAGCTGGTGGTGCGGCGAAAAGACCGTCTGGGACACCCACAAGAGCCGGCTGGAGGAATTCGTCGTGGCGCCGACCTTTCCGGCCAGCGACACCACCCGCAGCTTCGCGCCCGTGCTGGCCGCCACCCAGGCGCCCAGCGCGCGGGCCGGCCTGGCGGCGCGCATCGAGGCAGAACCGGCCGCCCACACGCTGCAATCCCGCACCCGGCCGTCCGAAATGCCGGTCTGGCACGAGGGGCGGCTGGAGCCGCGTCCGGCCGTCGTCCGCGTGTTCGCCATCTCGGACGGGCAGGGCGGCTGGTCGGTGCTGCCCGGCGGCATGACCCGGGTGGCGACCCGGCGCGAAGCCCTGCATGATCCCTGGCTGTCGATGCAGCGCGGCAGCGCCAGCGCCGACACCTGGGTGCTGACGCACGGCCCGGTGGACCCAACCTCGCTGCTGCCCAAGCCACTCAGCGCGGCCGATCTGGCGCAGATGCACCGCAGCGTCACCAGCCGCTCGGCCGAGAACCTGTTCTGGCTGGGGCGCTACACCGAGCGGGCCGAGAACTCGGTGCGCCTGGCGCGGCTGGCGCTGGAGTCGCTGTCCGGCTCGGCCCTGCACGAAGCTTCGCCGGCCGTGCTGACGGTGCTGGACCTGCTGGCCCGTCGGCACGGGCTGGTGGGCGACAGCGTGCCCTCGCCGCTGCAGTCGCAACGGGTGTTCGAACGCTCGCTGGTGCATGCGCTGGGCGATGCCCGCGGCAGCGCCAGCGTGGCCTTCAACCTGCAGGCGCTGGCGGGCTGTGCCCAGGCCCTGCGTGAACGCCTGTCCCAGGACCACTGGCAGCTCATCCGAGAGGCCAGTGAACAGTTCCAGGCCCAGCTGTCGGCGGTGTTCGAGTCCGCCTCGGCCGATCCGCTGACCGAGGTCATCGGCGTGCTGGCCCAGGCCGACAATGCGCTGGCCGCGATCACCGGCGGCCAGACCGACCGGATGACCCGGGACGACGGCTGGCGTCTGCTCAGCGTGGGGCGCCAGATCGAACGCCTGGACTTCCTCTCGCATGCGCTGGCCTGCTGTTTCGAACACGGCGTGCACGAGCGCGATGACGGCTTTGCGCTGCTGCTGGGCCTGTTCGATTCGACCATCACCTACCGGGCCCATTTCCAGGCCCGGCGCGAGGTGGCGCCGCTGCTGCACCTGCTGGTG
>JAYSCA010000755.1:0-1560 GCA_041915165.1 Ideonella sp. | reverse complement strand
ACCACCTACCCCGAGCTGATCAACCGCGCGGCCAAGACCATGTTCACCGTCGATGGCGTGGACAAGAAGACCAAGGAGCGCGAGATCCTCGGCAGCTTCAAGGGGGCCCGCCGCCTCACCGGTCTGGTGAGCGACGCCTTCAAGTTCTGGCGCGCCTTCCGCTGAGCCCGTCCCTTCATTCCTCACACTGACCGGAGAGCGCCATGAGCACCGCTGCTGTCAACGTCGAGAACAAGCTGTTCCAGAACCGCTACAAGGTCGACCACGGTCGGCCGCACATCCAGATCAAGGCCCCCGAGGTCTGCGCCAACGAGTGCCAGTCCCAGGCCTGCACCTTTGTCTGCCCGGCCTCCTGCTACAAGACCGAGGGCAACCGCACGGTGACGCTGATCACCGACGGCTGCCTGGAATGCGGCAGCTGCCGGGTCATCTGCACCGAGCACAGCAATGTCGCGTGGGAGTACCCGCGCGGTGGTCACGGCATTCTTTTCAAGTTTGGTTGACATGCACGACGTCGACGTTTTCCTCGCGCACGCGATCTCCCTGGAGCGCGAGGCGGCCCGCCGCTACGAAGAGCTGGCGGCGGCCATGGGCACCGAAGGCAATGCGGAGCTGCGCCGTTTCTTCACCGAGATGGCCGGCTATTCCCGCAAGCACCTGGCCGAGGCCGTGGCCCGCGGCGGTTTCCGCGAGGTGCCCGAGCTGTCGCCCAGCGAGTTCCAGTGGCCCGACGGCGTCTCGCCCGAAGTGGCCGACTGGGTCGGCGTTGACGCGTCGCTGGATGCGCGCGGCGCGCTGCAGCTGGCGCTGGACAGCGAGCGCCGTTGCAATGCCTGGTACGCCGCCATCGCGGCCACCACGCCTGACGCCGAACTCAAGGCCCTGGCCCTGGCGTTCGCGGCCGAAGAGGGCGAGCACATGGCGGCCCTGGAAAAGCGCCTGAGCGCCCTGCCGGCCTGACCTCCACCTCCCCACGCGGCTGGCAGGCCCCTGGCCGCTTGGCCGCCCCGACTGGAAAGGAACCCTCCACCATGAGCCGTCCCGCACGCCATGTCTTCGTGTGCAGCCAGCAGCGTCCGCCGGGTCACCCGCGCGGCAGTTGCGCCGCCAAGGGGGCATCGCCCTTGCTGCAGGCCTTCTGGGGCGAACTGCAGAAACGCCAGGCCTACGAGCAGGTGGCGATCACCTATTCCGGCTGCCTGGGGCCGTGCGATGGGGGCCCCAACGTGCTGGTGTATCCCGAAGGCGTGCTCTACCAAGGGGTGACGCCGGCCGACGTGGTCGAGATCTTCGACAGCCACCTTGAAAAGGGTGAACCGGTGCAGCGCCTGCTGGCCCCCACCGCGACCTGGTGAGCGAGCCCCTGCGTGCCTGCATTTGACCTGCGTCAACTGTGTGTGGAGCACCCCTCTTCGGAGGGGCTGACCGACCGAAAAGCGGCAGGAATCTTGCAGTTATTCGTCCAGGCCCGGCCCGCCATGCGCCCCATGCGCTGTGACGAGGCATGGACTTGGTGCCGAGGCGGTGACATGCACCGCAACGGCTCCCCAAGGACTGCTG
>JAYSCA010000754.1:0-1561 GCA_041915165.1 Ideonella sp. | reverse complement strand
TCCGCCTGGCGGGCCAGCGTCAGCGTGTTCTGCAGCGCCTGAGCCGCGGTGCTGCCCTCGGGGATGGGCACGAGGTCGAGGATGGACAAGGGAATCGTCATGGCCCGCATCCTGCCCGAGGTGTCGGCAACGTTCACAATGCCGGCATGAAGACCTTGTTTTCTTTGCTGGTCAAAGCCGTGGCGGCCGTGTTCGGCCTGGCGCTGATGGCCGGGCTGATGCTGGTGGGCCTGACCGTGGCCCTGGGGCTGCTGGTGTGGGCCAAGCTGCGCGGCCGGCCGGTGGTGGCGCCGCGCTTCACCTGGGTGCGCACGGGGACCTTTTCGGCGGCCGGGGCAAGGGCGCCCCAGGCCGATGTGGTGGACATCGACGCCCGTGAGGTGGCCGAGCATGTGACCGCCCTGCCGGCGGGGGACCGCTCCGCCCGATGAGCGAGGGTTTGCCACCGCCGGAGCGCTGGCAAGAGGATGTCGCCGAGGGCGATGTGGCCCTGCTGGACATCCCGGCCGTGCTGGACCACGAACGGGTGTTCGAGATCGAGGTGCGCTTCGAGGTCGTGCACCGCGGCGAGCAGGCCACCGGCTGGCATGCCCTGCAGGTGGAGCTTGATGGTGCCCAGGCCTGGGCCCGCCGTCTGGAGACCCCGTCGGGCAGTGCCGATTCGCTCGACTACCACTGTCGCCGTCGGGTGCCCGCGGGGCAGCCGCTGCGCGTGAAAGCCCAGACCCGGATCGGCCCCGGGGTGCGGCGCTGCCGCCTGCGGATCGAGGCCGAATCCGGCGGCGATTGACGCCAGACGGAATACCGCCGGGAATACCCCGGTCATTCCGGGCTGCGCCGGGTCAGATTCCCCCTATGATCCCACGGTCTTTCATGAGCAGGAGCAGACCGTTTTGAACGGGTGGGGTGACACCGAACAGGGGCCGATCAGGGCGGGATGGCCCTGGTTTGCGGGCGGTGCCTTGGTGGCGGGACTGGGTCTGCTGTGGGGCGCGCTCCTGGACGCCAGCACCTGGGCGGCCCCGGAGCTGACCCTGTCCGCCCTGCTGGCCGCCGTGCTGCTGGCGGCCAGCCTGTTGGCCTGGCATTGGCAGCCGCGCTGGTCGGCGGTGCTGGCGCTGGCTGGCATCGCGCTGGCCGTGGTGCTGGGACTCAAGTGGGCGGTGGGGACGCTCTCCGAACCGGTGCCCACCGGGCGCGGTGGCCCCGGGGTGCCCTTGGTCTGGGTGATCTGGCTGGGCCTGAACGGGGCCACGGTCACCGCGCTGTCGCTGCGGGGTCGACGGGCCCTGGTCGGGGCCGTGATCGGTGGATTTCTGGCCGCGTTGCTGGCCCTGGCCCTGCTGGCCCGGGCGGTCTGGGGCGAGGCCGAGGCGGGTTTGTCGTCTTCGGCGCTGGGGGTTGGGGTGCTGCTGACCCTGGCCGGCATCCAGGCCGTGCGCGCGCGGGTGCGGGCCCGGCTGAGCACCCACCCCGAGGAGGCACTGTCCTGGCTGGTGGCGCGCGGTGCCGGCGCCGGTGCGCTGGGCATGGGGCTGGCCGGTCTGGCCGGTGCGCTGGC
>JAYSCA010000753.1:0-1563 GCA_041915165.1 Ideonella sp. | reverse complement strand
CGATCATCAACCGGGGATCGATGGACCTGGATCTGCTGAAGATCAACACCAAGAGCCCCAACGACTTCGTCACCGAAGTCGACCAGCTGGCCGAAGAGGCCATCATCGACACCCTGCTGCAGGCCTACCCGAGCCACGGCATCCTGGCCGAGGAATCGGGCCGTGAGCGCGGCAACAAGAACAGCGACTTCGTCTGGATCATCGATCCGCTGGACGGCACGACCAACTTCATCCACGGCTTTCCGGTCTACTGCGTCTCGATCGCGCTGACCTTCCGGGGCAAGGTGGAACAGGCGGTGGTCTATGACCCCTGCCGCAACGACCTGTTCGTGGCCTCGCGTGGCCGCGGCGCCTACCTGAACGACAAGCGGCTGCGCGTCTCGCGCCGCACCCGCCTGCAGGACTGCCTGATCGGCACCGGCTTCCCCTTCCGCCGCGGCGACAACTTCCAGCGCTACATGAAGATGTTCGAGACGCTGATGCCGCTGTGCGCCGGCCTGCGCCGCCCGGGCTCGGCCGCGCTGGACCTGTGCTACGTGGCCGCCGGCTACTACGACGCCTTCTTCGAGACCGGCCTGAGCCCCTGGGACATCGCCGCCGGATCGCTGATCATCACCGAGGCCGGCGGCCTGGTGGGCAACTTCACCGGCGAGCCCGACTTCCTGAACCAGCGCGAGATCCTGGCCGGTTCGCCCCGGATCTATGGCCAGTTGGTGCCGCTGCTGAGCCCCTTCACCCGCGTGATCCAGGAAGAAACGGCCCCCGCCGAGACCGCGCCGACCGACCCGGCGGCCGCTGACGCCACCACCGAAGAAGCCCCCAAGGTCCGCAAGCCGCTGCGCCTGCGCAAGAAGGACGTCGAGGGCGAGGGCAACGGCCCCGCGCCCGCGGCCGGCCCGGCCGAAGACGCCCCGTTCTGAACGGGCTTCAGCCCACGGGCGTGTAGCGCATGGCCCGCGGCGGGCGGCACAGCCCCCACAGGCACAGGCCGGCGGCCTGTGCGGCCCGCACCCCCAGCGCCGTCGGCGCCGACACCGTGGCCAGCGCGGCCAGGCCCACCCGGGCGCATTTGGCCACCAGCTCATGGCTGGCCCGGCTGGACATCAGCACCACGCCGGGGGCCCCCAGCTGGCCTTGGCGCGCCAGCACGCCGATGAGCTTGTCCAGCGCGTTGTGGCGCCCGACATCCTCACGCGCCCAGCGCAACTGCCCCGCCAGGTCGGCCCAGGCGGCCACATGGACGGCCCCGGCCTGCGCATTGAGCGGCTGGGCCGACGCCAGCTGAGGCATCACCCGCGCCAGCAGCGCGGCATCCACCTGCGCCAGCCAATCGGGCGCCGGCCGCGCGGCCGGCAGCAGTTCCAGTGCAGCCAGGCTCTCGATGCCGCAAACGCCACAGCCGGTGCGCCCGGCCAACGTTCGGCGGCGCTGCTTGAGCCCGTCCAGCCGGCGCGGCGAAATCTCCAGCTGCACCTCCCAGGCGGCCGGCGCGTCCGGGGTCTGACAGGCGGCGGGTCGCACCTCCAGGTCCCGCAGCTCGTCGACCGAGGCCACGATGCCCTC
>JAYSCA010000752.1:0-1564 GCA_041915165.1 Ideonella sp. | reverse complement strand
GGAACGTCGAAGGCCTGGTGGAACTGCTGCCCCAGACCCGCCGCCACAGCCTGCTGGTGAACCTGCTGCGCGTGCCCGGCATCATCTTTGCCGTCAACAAGCTCGACGCCCTGGGCGACGACGCTGGTAAGGCCTTCGCCAAGATCCGTGAAGCCCTGCTGGCCTTTGCCGAGCACGCCAACATCGCCGTGACCGCCACCATCCCGATGTCGGCCCTCAAGGGCGACAACGTGGTCACCGCCGCCACCGAGGGCTGGTGCGGCTACACCGGCCCCAGCCTGCTGGCGCTGCTGGAGCAGCTGCCCGTCACTGCAGCCGAAACCGATGTGCCGTTCTCCTTCCCGGTGCAGTGGGTCGAAAAGTTCTCGGGCTCCAGCGACACCTCGCAAGGCCGCCGCGTGTTCTGGGGCCGCGTGGCCACCGGCCAGGTGCATGTGGGCGACGCCGTCACCGTGCTGCCCAGCGGCCAGAGTGCAAAAATAGCCCAGGTGCTGGACCATGCGCGCAACCCGAAAGAAGTGCACGCCGGCCACGGCGCGGGCATTGTGCTGGACCGCGAAGTGGACGTGTCGCGCGGCGACTGGCTGCTGGCCCAGGTCACACCGGACGCCGACCCTGCGGACGAATTCGCTGACACACCCAAGCCCCAAGCCTTCCTGCAACCCAGCCGCGAAATCCGCGCCACCGTGGCCTGGATGGACGACGAGCCGCTGGTCGCCGGGCGCGTCTATTGGGCGCTGCACGGCCACCGCTGGATCAAGGCCAAGGTCAAGCGCATCGTGCACAGCCTGGACGTCAATACGCTCGAAGAGCACGACGCCAGCCAGATTGAGCCCAACGCCATCGGCCACATTGAACTGGCCCTGCAAGAGCCCATCGCTGCCCTGCCCTACGCCCAAAGCCGCGTGCTCGGCGCGCTGATCCTGGTCGACACCGCCAGCCACAAGACATCGGGTGCGCTGCTGCTGAATTGATTTGCCGCAAACAAACCCCGTGTAATGCCCTTGCCGCCCACCCTGCGGCAGGGGTGTGTCACTTTTGCCAATAAAATTGCGGGTTCTTCCTAGACTCCCGCTCCCCGGAAAACAAAATGACCCATACCGTCACCGAAGCCTGTATCAAGTGCAAGTACACCGACTGCGTGGATGTGTGTCCCGTAGACTGCTTCCGCGAAGGCCCCAACTTCCTCACCATCGACCCCGATGAGTGCATCGACTGCGCCGTGTGCGTACCCGAGTGCCCGGTCAACGCCATCTATGCCGAAGAAGACGTGCCCAAGGACCAGCGCCACATGACCAAGCTCAATGCCGAGCTGGCCAAGCTGCCCACCTGGAAGAGCATCACCAAGCGCAAGGCCGCCTTGCCCGAAGCCGAAGAGTGGAAAGACAAGACCGGCAAGCTGTCGGAACTGCTGCGCTGATTTTTCGGCGGCATGCAGCCGAACCCCGCACCCGGCACGGCGGGCCTTGAGGCCGCCATCCCCACCGATGCGCTCGTCATCGGCGCCGGGCCGGTCGGCCTGTTCCAAGTCTTTCAGCTGGGCCTGCTGAATATCCAGGCCCAC
>JAYSCA010000751.1:0-1566 GCA_041915165.1 Ideonella sp. | reverse complement strand
GCACGGTAGAGCGCATCGACCCGGTCCTGCGTGTCCACGTAGCTGCGGTAGTCGGCCAGCAGCAGGTAGTGGTCGCCCCAGTTCACCAGCGTGTCCACGATGGGCTGGTAGCGGGCTGCCTCGCCGGGGCTGAACAGGCCGCTGGCGAGCATGTCCAGCACGCCGGCCAGCTCGTCGTCCTCCTCCAGCCATTCGCGCGGCTGGTAGCCGCGGGCGCGCAGGCCGGCCACCTCCTCGGCGGTGTGGCCGAAGATGAAGATGTTGTCCTCGCCCACGTGCTCGCGCATCTCCACGTTGGCGCCGTCCAGCGTGCCGATGGTCAGCGCGCCGTTCAGGCCGAACTTCATGTTGCCGGTGCCCGAGGCCTCGGTGCCGGCGGTGGAGATCTGCTCAGACAGGTCGGCCGCCGGAATGATGATCTCGGCCAGGCTGACGCTGTAGTTGGGGATGAACACCACCTTGAGCCGATCGCCCACGCGCGGGTCGTTGTTGATGACCTGGGCCACGTCGTTGATCAGCCGGATCACCAGCTTGGCCATGTAGTAGGCCGAGGCGGCCTTGCCGGCGAACACCACCACCCGCGGCACCCACTGGGCATCGGGCTGGTCCAGGATGCGGCGGTAGCGGGTGATGACGTGCAGCACGTTGAGCAGCTGCCGCTTGTATTCATGGATGCGCTTGACCTGCACATCGAACAGCGCGTCGACGTTCAGGTCCACGCCCAGGCGCTTCTGCACCAGCGCGGCCAGGCGTTCCTTGTTCTGCCGTTTGACGCGGCGGAAGGCGCCCAGGAAGCCCGGCAGCTCGATCGCGGCCTTCAGGCCGTCGAGCTGGTCGAGCTGGCGGCGCCAGCCGCGGCCGATGCGCTGGTCCAGCAGCTGCGCCAGCCCCGGGTTGGCCTGGGCCAGCCAGCGGCGCGGCGTGATGCCGTTGGTCTTGTTGTTGAAGCGCTCGGGCCAGAGCTTGGCGAAGTCCGCAAAGATGGACTGCTTCATCAGCTCGGAGTGCAACGCCGACACGCCGTTGACCGAATGGCTGGCCAGCACCGCCAGGTAGGCCATGCGCACGCGGCGCTCGCCGGTCTCGTCCACCAGCGACAGCTTGCGCTGCATCTCGGTGCCGCCGCCGTACTGGCTCGTCAGCTGGGCCAGGAAGCGGGCGTTGATGTCGAAGATGATGCGCAGGTGGCGCGGCAGCACGCGGCCCAGCACCTCCACCGGCCAGGTCTCCAGCGCCTCGTGCATCAGCGTGTGGTTGGTGTAGCTGAAGATCTTCTGGCAATGGCCCCAGGCCACATCCCAGGGCAGACGGTGCTCATCGACCAGCACCCGCATCAGCTCGGGGATGGCCAGCACCGGGTGGGTGTCGTTCAGGTGGATGCTGACCTTCTCGGACAGCAGGTCGAAACTGGTGTGGCCGCGCAGGTAGCGGCGGATCAGGTCCTGCACGCTGGCCGAGACGAAGAAGTACTCCTGGCGCAGGCGCAGCTCGCGACCGGACGGCGTGGAGTCGTCCGGGTAGAGCACGCGCGAGACGTTCTCGCTGTGGTTCTTGGTTTCCACCGCG
>JAYSCA010000750.1:0-1567 GCA_041915165.1 Ideonella sp. | reverse complement strand
GTCGAGGACAGCGCCTGCACCGCGCTGGCGCTGTGCTCGGTCACCGTGCGCGCGTTGGCCGCGTGGTCGGCGGCCTGCTGGGCCATCTCCGTGCTTTGGCGGATGGTGCTGGTGATCTCTTCCATCGACGAGGCGGTTTCCTGCAGGCTGCTGGCCTGGGCCTCGGTGCGGGCGGAGAGGTCGTGGTTGCCGGCCGCGATCACCGTGGTGTCGCGCTGCATCTGGACCACGCCGTTGCGGGCATCGCGCACGATGGACATCAGGTTGACGTTGAGCTGGGCCAGGGCCTGGACCAACTGCCCGATTTCATCCTGGCGGCTGTTGTCGATGTTCTGGGTCAGGTTGCCGCCGGCGATCTGGTTGGCGAACTGGATCAGGCGGGTCAGCGGCGTCGTGACCAGGTTGCGCAGCAGCGCGGAACCCGTGAAGCCCAGCACCAGGGCGATGGCAGCGCCGGAAGCCAACTCGCCCAGGCCGATGGCGGTCAGGCCCTTGGCTTCCCACTCGCCCACCAGAAAGCTGATCATCCCCGCGCCGGCCGTGATCAGCACGATGCTGCCACGCAATCCGGGCCGCAGGGCCCGCAGCGCCCGTTGCCACAGGCGGGTGGAGTGCAGGCGGCCCTTTTGCAGCACCAGGGTCTGGCGGCCGGCTTGCGCCTCCTCCCGCATGCGTTTGTAGAGCTGTTCGGCCTGTTCGACGGCCGCTCGCGACGGCTGGGTCCGCACCGACATGAAGCCCGTCACCTGGCCGTTGGCATCGGTCAGCGGGGTCACATTGGCCTGGACCCAGTAGTGGTCGCCGTTCTTGCGGCGGTTCTTCACCAGCGCAGACCACGGGGAGCCGCTCTGGATGGTGGCCCACATGTCGCGGAAGGCCTCCGCGGGCATGTCCGGGTGGCGGATCAGGTTGTGGGGCTGTCCCAGCAGCTCTTCGCGGGTGTAGCCGCTGACGTCGATGAAGGCGGCATTGCAGTAGAGGATGCGACCTTGCAGGTCCGTGCTGGAGACCAGGGTTTCGCCCTCAGGAAAGGGCAGTTCCCGCTGAGTGACAGGCAGATTGACACGCATATGGCTCCCGGGGATGTGTCGTTCGAGGTAGCGGGTCCAGCAGGACACCTGTGGAAACCGGCACGCCCATCAATGGGCTGGCCAGACATGGAGATTTCACCCCGATTCATCGGCACCCAAGACGCAGAAATGAGCGCCCCCAAATGGGGTGTTTCTCCCGATTCAGACAAAAAAAGGCCGCCCGAAGGCGGCTATTTCCGTGGCGAACCGCTCAGCGGCCGGTGCGCGGCGGGCGACCCGAGGGGGTGGTGCCCCGGTCGCGTCGACCCGCATCGGCCCCACGGCCCGAGCCCCGGGGGCCGGCGGCGCGAGGCTGGCCGCTGGGCTGGCCCTGGCGGGGACGCGCATCGCCACCGCCCGCACGTCCACCCTGGCCGCCGCGGCCCTTGCCGGCACCGGCCCCGACGCCGATGGTCATGCGCCGACCCAGCACGATGGGTTCAGGCTTCTCGCCGGCGGGCGGCTCGAAGCCGGGCACCACTTCCTTGGGAATGGCG
>JAYSCA010000749.1:0-1567 GCA_041915165.1 Ideonella sp. | reverse complement strand
CCTGCCGCGGGATGCCCTGATCGGCCGCAGCTATGGCGAGGTGTTGGGAATGGCGTCGTACCAGCAGCGCAAGCCATCGCTGGAGCGCGTGCTGGCCGGCGAGACGGTGCGGGACGAATTCGAACTGATCCGCCACGACGGCCACCGGGGACACTTTCTGGTCACCCGGGTGCCCGACCGGCGCACCGAAGTGCCCGAGGCCGGCTTCATCTCGTCGGCCACCGACATCACCGAGCTGATCCTGGCCCGCCAGCGTGCCGAGAGCCTGGCCGAGGCCCTGGCCCGCAACGAGAAGTTCCTGCGCCGAGTCACCGACAACGTGCCGAGCATGATCGCCTACTGGGACCAGGGCCTGCGCTGTCGCTTCGCCAACCAGGCCTACCTGGACTGGTTCGGCAAGCCGGCGACCGAGCTGATCGGCAAGTCGGTGACCGAGGTGCTGGGCGACACGTTCTACGAACGCACCCGCCCCTACCTGGAAGCGGCGCTGAACGGCGAGCGGCAGGACCTGGAACGCACCCTGACCCGCCCCGACGGCACCGAGGTGCACACCCTGGGCAGCTACGTGCCGCACCGCATCGGCGAACAGATCCAGGGCTTCATCGTCGTCGTCACCGACGTGACCCCCCTCAAGCAGGCCGAACAGGAGCTGGCCCGGGCCAACCAGGCCCTGGCCCTGCGTGCCGATCAGGCCGAGGCCGCCACCCGGGCCAAGAGCGCCTTCCTGGCCAACATGAGCCATGAGATCCGCACGCCGATGAACGCCATCATCGGCCTGACCCACCTGATCGCCCGCGACCTGCGCGACGACGGCCAGCGCGACCGCCTGCACCGGGTGGACGTGGCCGCCCACCACCTGCTGCAGGTGATCAACGACATCCTGGACCTGTCCAAGATCGAGGCGGGCAAGCTGCTGCTGGAGCAGGTCGACTTCGGACGCGACGCGCTGATGGCGCGCGTGGTCGCCATGGTCGGCGAAGCGGCGGCCGCCAAGCACCTGGAGCTGATCGTCGACATCGACCACCTGCCCGCCCAGCTGCGCGGCGACCCCAAGCACCTGGCCCAGGCCCTGATCAACCTGATGGTCAACGCAGTGAAATTCACCGAGACCGGCTGGGTGCGCCTGCGGGCCGAAATACTGGAAGAACAGGCCGACCGGCTGCTGCTGCGCTTCTCGGTGAGCGACACCGGCATCGGCATCAGCCCGGACCAGCAGCAGCACCTGTTCGAGGCCTTCGAGCAGGCCGACAGCTCCACCACCCGCCGCTTCGGCGGCACCGGTCTGGGCCTGGCCCTGACCCGCCACCTGGCCCGCCTGATGGGCGGCGACGCCGGCCTGCACAGCCGACCGGGCGAAGGCAGCACCTTCTGGTTCACCGCCTGGCTGGCGCGCTCGTCCGGGCAGATCGCTCCGCCCCCCCAGCTGCCCGCCCAGCGTCTACGGGCGCTGCTGATCGACGACCTGGAAGAGGCCCGGCAGGCCCTGGGCACCCAGTTGGAACAGCTGGGCCTGACCGTCGAGACCGCCGCCAGCGGACCCGACGGCATCCAGCAGGCGCTCGCGGCC
>JAYSCA010000748.1:0-1569 GCA_041915165.1 Ideonella sp. | reverse complement strand
GGCCATTTCCGACATGGCGAAGACGCCGTTGAGAACGATCAGGAAGGCAAGTAACGCAAAGTCCATGGGGGGCGGCGGAGCAAATTCCACGCCGCGAGGCTGAAGGCAATGGGGAGGGAGCGTAGCAGAATCGCGCCATGCACTACCTCATCGGCGACCTGCAAGGCTGCTGCGACGCCTTCGAACGGCTGCTGGCCGAACTGGATTTCTCCCCTTCCCGCGACCACCTGCACCTGCTGGGCGACCTGGTCAACCGCGGCCCCGATTCGCTGGGCGTGCTGCGCCGCCTGCGTGCCCTGGAAGGCAGCGCCACCTGCCTGCTGGGCAACCACGACCTGCACCTGCTGGCTGTGGCCGCGGGCGCCAAGCGCGCCAACCGCAAGGACACGCTGGACGCCATCCTGATCGACGAGGACCGCGAGGGCTGGCTGGCCTGGCTGCGCCAACGCAAGCTGGCCGACCTGGACCAAGGCTGGCTGATGGTGCATGCCGGCGTGCTGCCACAGTGGAGCACCCAGCAGACCCTGGCCCTGGCCGCCGAGGTGGAGGCCATGCTGCAGGGCCCCGAGCTGCCCGACTTCCTGCAGCAGATGTACGGCAATCACCCAGCCCGCTGGCAGGACGAGCTGCAGGGCATCGAACGCTGGCGCGGCATCGTCAACGTGCTGACCCGCATCCGCTTCTGCGCGGCCGACGGCACGCTGGATTTCGAATCCAAGGACAGCGCGCAGGCGGCGCCCCCCGGCATGCGGCCCTGGTTCGACCAGCCGCACCGCGCCACCGCCGGCCAGCCGATCGCCTTCGGCCACTGGTCCACGCTGGGCCTGATCAACCGTCCGGACCTGCTGGCCATCGACACCGGCTGCGTCTGGGGCGGCGCCCTGACCGCCGTGCGGGTGGACGGCGGCCGGCGCGACGTGGTGCAGGTGCGCTGCGCGCAGGCCCAGGTGCCGGGCAAGGGGTGAAAAGTGGCGGGATCGGCCAGGTTCAATGGCCCTGCCGCTGCAACCGGTTGACACAATCCGTAAAATCACCGTATCGGTAGCGATATCCCTTGCTGCCACACCGTATTTCCCAGGCCTGAAGGATCGGTCACGACCGGTCTCCTGGTTCCGCCCGTGCAAGACGTCTTGAACCGCAAGCCGTCCTGCTGATTCGGGGGAAGAAGCCTCGACACCCCGAGGCGGCCGCGCTCCTGACGCTGCCCGCTGCATGCCCCCAACCGGCCTGCGCGAGGCAGCGCTTTTGCTTGAAAGGTCTCCATGTCTCCGTCCCCGACCGCGGCCTCCGGCCCGCGAAATTCCGCCAGCCAGGTGGCCATCGCCTCCCTGGTGGGCACCGCCATCGAGTTCTACGACTACTACATCTACGCCGCCGCCGCGGTGCTGGTGTTCAACACGCAGTTCTTCCCCAAGGGCGACGCCTCCATCGCCACGCTGCTATCGCTGTCCACCCTGGCGCTGGCCTTCATCGCCCGCCCCATCGGCTCGGCCCTGTTCGGCCACTTCGGTGACCGCATCGGCCGCAAGCGCACGCTGGTGGCCTCGCTGCTGACCATGGGCCTGTCCA
>JAYSCA010000747.1:0-1575 GCA_041915165.1 Ideonella sp. | reverse complement strand
ACAACGAAGATGCCGTCCTGATCGACGCCGGCCTGGGCCTGTGCCTGCTGGCCGACGGCATGGGCGGCTACAACGCCGGCGAGGTGGCCAGCGACATGGCGGTCAAGGCCATGCGCGAACACTTCCGTCAGTGGCTGCAGGGCCTGAGCGCCGCCCCCGACGATGGCGCCGTGACCCAGGCCCTGATCGACGCGGCCCAGGAGGCCAACCGCCAGGTCTTCACCGCGGCCAGCACCGTGCCCGCCTATGCCGGCATGGGCACCACCCTGGTGACGGCGCTGTTCGAGCGCAACCGCGTCTGGATCGGCCACCTGGGGGATTCGCGGGCGTATCGTCTGCGCAACGGTCGGATGACCCAGCTCAGCCACGACCACTCTCTGCTGCAGGAGCAGCTCGACGCCGGTCTGATCACGCCGGCCGAGGCGGCCTACGCGCTGCACCGTAATCTGGTGACACGCGCCGTCGGGGTCGAACCCGAGGTGGTTCTCGAGGTCCACCCGCATGATGTGACGGTGGGTGACGTGATCCTGCTGTGCTCCGACGGACTGTCCGACATGCTCAGTGACCCGCAGATGGCACACGTGTTGCAGATCAACAAGACGCTGGACGAGCAGGCTGCGGCCTTGGTGGAAGCCGCCAATGCCGCAGGCGGACGGGATAACATCTCCGTCATCCTGGCCAAATTGCACTGATCGCCGGTCATCAGGATTCCGCCGCCTTCCCCGGAGGCGGCGCGACACAAGCCCGGACGCGGGCAACACGAGGGTATTCATGGGCAAGCTGGTCGTCTCACTCGACAACGTGGTTCTCAAGGAAGTGGCCATCCAGAAGGATCGGACCACGCTGGGACGCCGCCCCTACAACGACATCGTCATCGACAACCTCGCCGTGAGCGGCGAACACGCCGTGCTGCTGACCGTCGGCGATGACCTCTTCATCGAAGACCTGAACAGCACCAACGGCACCTACATCAACGGCAAGGCCATCAAGAAGCAGCTGCTGGCCCCCAACGATGTGATCGAGATCGGCAAGTACCGCATCAAGTACCTGGCCGACGAGGTGACCGATTACGAGAAGACCATGGTGCTGCGCCCCGGCACCCTGCTGCCCAAGGCGCCGCCGCCCCCGCCGCTGCCCACGGTGCAGGTGCTGCCGGCCTCGATCAAGGTGCTCAACGGCGCGGCCGCCGGCCGCGAGGTGCTGCTGACCAAGGCCGTCACCACCGTCGGCAAGCCCGGCACCCAGGTGGCCTCCATCGCCAAACGCCCCACCGGCTATGTGCTGGCCCATGTGGAGGGCGACCTGCGCCCCAGCGTGAACGGCACGCCGCTGGGTGACGGGGTGTTGCCCCTGAAGAACGGCGACGTCATCGAGTTGGCCGGCACGCAGATGCAATTCATCCAGGGCTGATGGCCCTGCCGCCGCGCGCCCTGGCCGCGCTGGCGGGTGTGGCCCTGGCCGCGCTCGGGCTGTGGCACGCCCTGGTGGCCCCGCTGGCCCTGCTGACCCGCCTGGAGCTGGCGGTCGATGACTGGCAGCAACAGCACGCCCGCCCCGCGGCGCCGCATCCGGACA
>JAYSCA010000746.1:0-1580 GCA_041915165.1 Ideonella sp. | reverse complement strand
GAACCCCGCCGCCACGGCCGAAGTGCTCACGGCCGACGGCTGGTACCACACCAGTGACGCCGGTTTTCTGGACGCGCACGGCCACCTCAAGATCATCGACCGCGTCAAGGACGTGGGCCGCATCCAGGGCGGCGCCAACGATGGCGCCATGTTCGCGCCCAAGTACGTGGAGAACAAACTCAAGTTCTTCCCGCACATCAAGGAAGTGGTGGCTCTGGGCGACAAGCGCGAGAAGGTCTGCGTGATGGTCAACATCGACTTCGATGCCGTGGGCAACTGGGCCGAGCGCCGCAACCTGCCCTACGCCGGCTACACCGACCTGGCCCAGAAGCCCGAGGTGTACGAGCTCATCCGCGACTGCATTGAAAAGGTGAACGCCGACCTGGCCAACGACGCCCTGCTGGCTGGCAGCCAGGTGAGCCGCTTCCTGGTGCTGCACAAGGAACTGGACGCCGACGACGGCGAACTCACCCGCACCAACAAGGTTCGCCGTGGCTTCATCGCCGAGAAATACGCTGCCCTGGTGGACGCCCTGTACGCAGGCCGCACCGAGCAGTACATCGAGACCCAGGTGAAGTTTGAAGACGGCCGCACCGGCAGCGTGAGCGCCACGCTCAAGCTGATGGACACCAAGACTTTCCCGCCCGTCAAGAGCGCCGCCTGAACGCGCCAGGAAGCAACCCATGAGCACCAAAAAGATCGGCGACGTCATCCTCGACGTCAAGAACATCAGCCTCCGGTTCGGCGGCGTGAAGGCGCTGACCGACATCTCCTTCAACGTCAAAGAGCACGAGATCCGCTCCATCATCGGCCCCAACGGCGCCGGCAAGAGCTCCATGCTCAACTGCATCAACGGGGTGTACACGCCGTCCGAAGGCTCCATCACCTTCCGGGGCAAGACGTTTGACCACATGAACAGCCGCCAGGTGGCCGAGATGGGCATCGGGCGCACCTTCCAGAACCTGGCGCTGTTCAAGGGCATGAGCGTGATCGACAACATCATGACCGGCCGCAACCTCAAGATCAAAAGCAACCTGCTGCTGCAGGCGCTGCGCATCGGCCCTGCCGAGCGCGAGGAAATTCGCCACCGTGAATACGTCGAGCACATCATCGACTTCCTCGAGATCCAGGCCTACCGCAAGACACCCGTGGGCCAGCTGCCCTACGGCCTGCAAAAGCGCGTGGACCTGGGCCGCGCCCTGGCCATGGAGCCGCAGGTGCTGCTGCTCGATGAACCCATGGCCGGCATGAACGTGGAAGAGAAGCAGGACATGTGCCGCTTCATCCTGGATGTGAACGACGAGTTCGGCACCACCATCGTGCTCATCGAGCACGACATGGGTGTGGTGATGGACATCAGCGACCGCGTGGTGGTGCTGGACTACGGCAAGAAGATCGGTGACGGCAGCCCTGACGAAGTGCGCAACAACGAAGACGTGATCAGTGCCTACCTCGGCACCTCGCACTGATCAGGAGAAGACAACATGGCATTCTTTCTTGAAACCCTCATCGGCGGCCTGATGGCCGGCATGCTGTATTCGCTGGTCGCGCTGGGCTTTGTGCTGATCTACAAGGCCTCG
>JAYSCA010000745.1:0-1604 GCA_041915165.1 Ideonella sp. | reverse complement strand
GGGCTGCCAGTCGTAGCGCCAGTTCACCACCGGCGGCATGGACATCAGGATGGCCTCGGTGCGGCCGCCCGACTGCAGGCCGAACAGCGTGCCGCGGTCATACACCAGGTTGAACTCGACATAGCGGCCCCGCCGGTAGGCCTGGAAGTCGCGCTCGCGCTCGCCGTAGGGCATGTCGCGCCGGCGCTCGACGATGGGCAGGTAGGCCTTCAGGAAGGCGTCGCCCACCGAACGGGTCATCGCGAAGCTGTGCTCGAAGCCTTCTTCGTTGAAGTCGTCGTAGAAGATGCCGCCCACGCCCCGCGGTTCGTCGCGGTGCTTCAGGAAGAAGTACTCGTCGCACCAGGTCTTGAAGCGCGGGTACAGGCCGGCGCCGAAGGGGTCCAGCGCGTCGCGGCAGCTGCGGTGGAAATGGATCGCATCTTCCTCGAAGCCATAGTAGGGCGTCAGGTCCATGCCGCCGCCGAACCAGACCACCGGGTCGCGCCCGGCCGGCAGGGCGGCAAAGACCCGCACGTTCATGTGCACCGTGGGCACATAGGGGTTGCGCGGGTGGAAGACCAGCGACACGCCCATGGCCTCGAAGGACGCCCCGGCCAGCTCGGGCCGGTGGGCGGTAGCGGACGGCGGCAGCGAGCGGCCATGCACGTGGCTGAAGTTGCAGCCCCCTCGCTCCAGCAGTCCGCCACCCTCCAGCACCCGTGTCAGGCCTTCGCCTTCCAGCCGTTCGCCGGGCTCGCGCTTCCAGCGCACGGACCGGAACGGCTGGCCGTCGATCTCGCCGAGGGTGCTGACGATGTTGTCCTGCAGTTCGTAGAAATAGGCTCTGAGCGCCTCGCTGTCCATGGCTACCTCGAATGTAAAAAAGCCCGGCGGCTGGACACCACCGGGCTTGTTGAAACGACCTCAGCGCTTGATGGCGCGGTGGCCGATGTCGGTGCGCCACTGCGCACCGTCGAAATGGATGTCGCGCAGCACCTCGTAGGCCCGCTGCTGGGCGGTGCGGGCCGAATCGCCCAGTGCCGTCACGCAGAGCACGCGGCCACCGGTGACCACGGTCTTGCCGTCTTGCTGCGCGGTGCCCGCATGGAAGACCATGCTGTCGGCCGTGCCCGCGGCCTCGGCCGGCAGGCCGGTGATGACGTCGCCCTTGCGCGGGCTCATCGGGTAGCCGGCAGCGGCCATCACCACGCCCAGGGCGAAGCGACGGTCCCAGTTCAGCTCCACCTTGTCGAGCGTGCCGTCGGTGGCGTGCAGCATCACCTCCACCAGGTCGCTCTTCAGGCGCATCATGATCGGCTGGGTTTCCGGGTCGCCCATGCGCGTGTTGAATTCCAGCGTCTTGGGCTTGCCTTCGGCGTCGATCATCAGGCCGGCGTACAGGAAGCCGGTGAAGGGGATGCCGTCCTTGGCCATGCCCTGGATGGTCGGCAGGATGATCTCGTGCATGGCCCGGGCGTGCACATTGGGCGTGACCACCGGCGCGGGCGAGTAGGCGCCCATGCCACCGGTGTTGGGGCCGGTGTCGCCATCGCCGATGCGCTTGTGGTCCTGGCTGGTGGCCAGGGGCAGCACGTTCTTGCCGTCGCACAGCACGATGAAGC
>JAYSCA010000744.1:0-1605 GCA_041915165.1 Ideonella sp. | reverse complement strand
GCAATGGATCGGACCGCACCCAGCACCCCGAGGAGCTGTTCGGGGCGGATTGGGCCGAATGGGTGCCGCCCACGGAAGGCGGCGCTGAGGCTGAGATGGAGCCGCCAGCCCTGGCGCTGACGGCCGAGGTGGCCCAGGCGCCGGTCAGAACACCCCGCTCACCCAGTCGATGAAGGCCCGCAGGCGTGGGGAGGGCAGTCGGCCGCGGGCGTGGACCAGCGACACCGGGAGGGGCGGCGGCGGGCAGTCTTCCAGCAGCGCAACCAGGCGGCCGGCCGCCAGATCGTCCTGCAGCCGGTAGCGCGGCGCCTGGATGATGCCCAGCCCCGCCAGCGCCGCGCCGGCGTAGGCCTCCGCGCCGCTGACGCGCAAGCGCGTCGGCAGGGACACCTGCTGCAGGCCACCGCCGACGCTGAACACCAGCGGCAGCACCGCGCCCAGGGCCGAGGACTGGAACCCCACCATGGTGTGGCCGGCCTGCAGATCGTCCAGCTGGCGCGGCACGCCGTGGCGGGCACAGTAATCCGCCGAGGCGCAGGTGACCTCCGGCAGCAGGGTCAGGCGCCGGGCCACCAGCTCGCTGTCGCGCAGCGGGCCGATGCGGATCGCGCAGTCCACCCCTTCCCGCACCAGGTCGACGAAGCGGTCGCCTTCGCTGATGTCCAGCTCGATCTCGGGGTAGCGGGTCAGGAACTCGGGCAGCCGGGGGCACAGCAGCAGCCGGGCCATCCCACCATGGACCTCGATGCGCAGGCGGCCCCGCGGCTGGCCGGGGGAGAAGGCGTTCTCCGCGTCCTCCACCTCGGCGATCAGCTGCAGGCAGCGCTGGTAGAAGGCCTCGCCCTCCAGCGTGGGCGCCACCTGGCGGGTGGTGCGCTGCAACAGCCGCACGCCCAGACGGGCCTCCAACGCCTGGATGGCCTCGCTCACCGTGGCCCGAGGCAGGTTCAGGTCGGCGGCCGCCCGGGTGAAGCTGCGGCATTCCACGATGCGCGTGAAGACGCGCATGGCCTCAAAGCGGTCCATGGTCGGCCTATTGTTCGAAATTACGAATAGTGAAGCCGATTCTGGCTTGTTTATCCGGCTGAGGCGAATGCCTACAGTGACCCCACGCTGATCGAGCGGATGACAGGAGCCCAGCCATGCCAGCACTTTCCCCAACCCGGCCGGTGGCCCTCGTGACCGGCGGATCCCGCGGCATCGGGGCCGCCATCGTCCAACGCCTGGCCGCCGATGGCTTTGCGGTGGTTCTCAACTACGCCGGCCACCGCGACGAGGCCGACGGCCTGGTGCAGCAGATCACCGCGGCCGGCGGGCAGGCCCTTGCCGTGCAGGCCGATGTGAGCGATGCGGCTGCCGTGCGGCGGCTGTTCGACGAGGCCGAGGCGGCCTATGGCGGGGTGGACGTGTGGGTCAACAACGCCGGGGTGATGACGCTGGCCCCCTTGACCGAGGCCAGCGACGAGGATTTCGACCGGCTGGTGGCCGTCAACCTGCGCGGCACCTTCCACGGCATGCGCGAGGCCGGGCGCCGGCTGCGGAACGGCGGGCGCATCATCAACTTCTCCAGCAGCGTGGTCGGCCTGCGGCTGGAGCGCTACGGCC
>JAYSCA010000743.1:0-1606 GCA_041915165.1 Ideonella sp. | reverse complement strand
GGATCGGGAAGCGGCCCTGCAGCTCGGGGATCAGGTCGCTGGGCTTGGAGAGGTGGAAGGCCCCCGAGGCGATGAACAGGATGTGGTCGGTCTTGACCATGCCGTGCTTGGTCTGCACCGTCGTGCCCTCGACCAGTGGCAGCAGGTCGCGCTGCACGCCCTGGCGCGAGACGTCGCTGCCCTGGGTGTTGCTGCGGGTCGCCACCTTGTCGATCTCGTCGATGAAGACAATGCCGTTCTGCTCGGCGTTGTGCAGCGCGCGGGTCTTGATCTCGTCCTCGTTGACCAGCTTGGCCGCTTCCTCGTCGGTCAGCTGGCGCAGGGCGTCGGCGATCTTCAGCTTGCGGGTGGTCTTCTTGACCGTGTTCATCTGCGAGAACAGGCCTTTCAGCTGCTCGGCCATCTCTTCCATACCGGGCGGGGAGACGATGTCGACGTTCGTGCGGGTCTCGGCCAGCTCCAGTTCGATCTCCTTGTCGTCCAGCGCGCCCTCGCGCAGGCGCTTGCGCATCACCTGGCGGGCGGTGTTGTCGGCGGCCGGAGCAGGGGTCGCGGGCGCGGCAAAGCCGAACTCGGCCCCGCCGCTGTGGCGCGGCGGCGGCACCAGCACATCCAGGATGCGGTCCTCGGCGGCGTCCTCGGCCCGGGCCCGGTTGCGACGGATCGCGGCTTCGCGTTCCTGCTTGACCGCCACCTCGATCAGGTCGCGGATGATGGTGTCCACGTCCTTGCCGACATAGCCCACCTCGGTGAACTTGGTGGCTTCGACCTTGACGAACGGGGCGTCGGCCAGCTGCGCCAGGCGGCGGGCGATCTCGGTCTTGCCCACCCCGGTCGGGCCGATCATCAGGATGTTCTTGGGCGTGATCTCGGCGCGCAGCTTGGGCTCGACCTGCTGGCGGCGCCAGCGGTTGCGCAGCGCGATGGCCACCGCGCGCTTGGCGGCGTTCTGGCCGACGATGTGACGGTCCAGCTCGGAGACGATTTCCTGCGGGGTCATCATCGACGGCGTGTCGGGCGTGGTCGGTTCAACGCTCATTCCAGCACCTCGATCGTGTGGCTCTGGTTGGTGTAGATGCAGATGTCGCCGGCGATTTCCAGCGATTTCTTCACGATCGTTGGGGCATCCAGCTCGGTGTTGAGCAGCAGCCCCTTGGCGGCGGCCTGGGCATAGGCGCCACCCGAGCCGATCGCGACCAGGCCCAGCTCGGGCTCCAGCACGTCGCCATTGCCGGTGATGATCAGCGAGGCCTCGCGGTCGGCCACGGCCAGCATGGCTTCCAGGTTGCGCAGCACCTTGTCGGTGCGCCAGTCGCGGGTCAGTTCGATGGCGGCCCGCACCAGATGGCCGGAATGCTTCTCCAGCTTGGATTCGAAGCGCTCGAACAGGGTGAAGGCGTCGGCCGTGGCGCCGGCAAAGCCGGCCAGCACCTGGTCATGGTGCAGGCGGCGCACCTTGCGGGCGGTGGATTTGACAACGGTGTGGCCCAGGGTGACCTGGCCGTCGCCGCCGATCGCAACCTGCCAGCGGCCGTCGGGCAGGCGCCGACGCACGCTGAGGATGGTGGTGCCGTGGAAAGTGGTCATAGCCCCGGCAGATGGGGGC
>JAYSCA010000742.1:0-1623 GCA_041915165.1 Ideonella sp. | reverse complement strand
TCGCCCAGGTGAAGGCTCTGCTCAAGCACCCGGACTTCACACTGGCCAACCCGAACCGCGCCCGCGCGCTGCTGTTCGCGCTGTCCAACTCGAACCCGGCCGCCTTCCACCGCCCCGATGCCGCCGGCTACGTGCTGTGGGCCGACAAGGTCATCGAGCTGGACACGGCCAACCCGCAGCTGGCCTCGCGCTTCGCCCGGTCGCTGGACCGCTGGCGCAATCTGGCCGAGCCCTACCGCAGCGCGGCGCGCGAAGCCATCGCCCGCGTGGCCGCCAAAACCGATCTGTCCAGCGACACGCGCGAAATCATCGAGCGTGCGCTGGCGGACTGAACCGATCCCAGGAGGAATCTGATGAACAAGCGTGTCAGTCTCACGCAGTACCTGGTCGAGCAGCAGCGGCTGCACGGCCACATCCCGGGCCAGCTGCGCCTGCTGATCGAGGTGGTGGCCCGCGCCTGCAAGCGCATCGCCATCGCGGTCAACAAGGGCGCGCTGGGCGAGGTGATGGGCACCGCCGGCACCGAGAACGTGCAGGGCGAGGTGCAGAAGAAGCTCGACATCATCTCCAACGAGGTGCTGATCGAGGCCAACGAATGGGGCGGCCACCTGGCGGCCATGGCGTCCGAGGAAATGGACACCATCCACACGGTGCCCAACCGCTACCCGGCGGGTGAATACCTGCTGCTGTTCGATCCGCTGGACGGCTCGTCCAACATCGAGGTCAACGTCTCGATCGGCACCATCTTCTCGGTGCTGAAGAAGCCCAACGACGACCCCGAGCACATCGAGCCCGTCAGCGAGGCCGACTTCCTGCAGCCGGGCCACCAGCAGGTGGCCGCGGGCTACTGCCTGTACGGTCCGCAGTCGATGCTGGTGCTGACGGTGGGCGACGGTGTGGCGATGTTCACGCTGGACCGTGAGACCGGCTCCTGGGTGCTGACCGCCGAGAACGTGAAGATCCCGGCCGACACCAAGGAATTCGCGATCAACATGTCCAACATGCGCCACTGGGACGCCCCGGTCAAGCGCTACATCGACGAATGCCTGGCCGGCAAGGAAGGCCCGCGCGGCAAGGACTTCAACATGCGCTGGGTCGCCTCGATGGTGACCGACGTGCATCGCATCCTGACCCGTGGCGGCATCTTCATGTACCCCTGGGACAAGCGCGAACCCGAGAAGCCGGGCAAGCTGCGCCTGCTCTACGAAGCCAACCCGATGAGCTTCCTGGTCGAGCAGGCCGGCGGCGCCGCCACCAACGGCTACCAGCGCATCCTGGACGTGCAGCCCGAGAAGCTGCACCAGCGCGTCAGCGTGGTCCTGGGCTCGAAGAACGAGGTCGAGCAGGTCACCCGCTACCACCAGGAAGCCAAGCAGGGCTGAGGCCCTGCCCCGGCCGGCCGCCGCTCAGGCGCCGGCCAGCTGCTCGCGCACCAGCTCGCACAGGCAGTGACCGAGGAACAACTCGGCCTCCTCGCGCCGTGCGCGGGCTGCCTCCGGCAGGCACAGCGCCAGGTGGCATTCTTCGGCCAGCTCGTCGGACGCCGGCCCCAGCACGGCCACCACCATCATCGCGGCGTCGGCCGCCGCCCGCACGGCATCGAACAGGGCTGCCGGCGGCGTG
>JAYSCA010000741.1:0-1630 GCA_041915165.1 Ideonella sp. | reverse complement strand
GGGGCGATCGCCCGCATGCGCCGGCACCTGGCCGAGCACAGCGACGGCGAGGAGCCGCTGGTGCTGATGACCGGCGGCGCCGGCTGGAAGGTGGCGCCCTACCTGGACATGCCGCACGAGCTGGTCGAATCGCTGATCTTCGACGGCCTGCTGCAGATCCAGGCGCACCGGCTGGCGCTCTGAGCGTCGGCGGCCGCCGGGTTCAGCCGGCGGGCGGCGGCGGCGCCGAAGGCCCGTCGGAGGGTTCGACGGCGGAGACGGCCCCCACCCCGGCGTCATGGGCCGCGATGTAGTGGCTCACCTCGGTGCGCAGCGCGGCCAGTTCATGCCGCAGCTGGGTCATCTCATGGCGCATGTCGTGGATGATCTCGCGCTCGATCAGGCGTTCCTCGGTCTCGACCCACTTGGTGGCGATGGCGGCGGTGACCAGCGTCAGCACCCCAAAGCCCAGCAGCACGACGAAGACCGAGAAGATCTTGGAGGCCGAGGTGGTCGGCACCACATCGCCATAGCCCACGGTGGCGGCGGTGGTGAAGGCCAGCCACATGCCGTCGGCCAGCGTGGGCGTGGTGGGCTCCAGCCACCAGAAGCCCAGCCCACAGGCCAGCAGCACCCCCAGGGAGACCGTCAGCAGATAGGCCACGCCGCCGCGGGTGACCAGGTGCTGCTGGGACCAGACCATGCGCAACAAGGTTAAGAAGGCCACGATCAGGCGCAGCCCCAGGGTCAGGTTGGAGGTCCGGCTGCCGGGGAGAAAGGCCGCCGCCAGCAGGCCCAGCACCAGCAGCAGATCGGTCGGGTTGGCCAGCAGATGGGCCACCGGGTGGCGGGTGTACCAGCTGACATGGGCCAGCGCGGTGCCCACCACCATCGCGGCGACCAGGTAGGTCATGTCCGCCAGGCGGGAGGGCTCGGTCTGCAGCAACTCGGCGTAGAACGCGGGAATGGTGCAGACCAGCACCATCATGATCGGCCAGCGCCAGTGCTGTTCCACCTGCCGCGCCTGCGGGCTGTCCGCCGCCGCCGGGCTGAGCCCCCAGCTGGCGACACGGTCGACGAAGGTCTGGGAATCGGGCGCGGGCGGCGTGGGGCGGCGAGGCATGCGGCGAGACTAGGCAGACGGGCCGCGCCCAGGCTTGCGCCCGGTCAAGCGGCCTCAGAGGATGTAACGGGACAGGTCCTCATTGTGGGCCAGCTCGCCCAGCTTGGCGCTGACGGCGGCGGCGTCCAGGGTGACGGTTTGCCCGGCGAAGCGGGGCGCGTCGAAGCTGAGCTCGTCGAGCAGCCGCTCCATCACCGTGGCCAGACGGCGCGCGCCGATGTTCTCGGTGCGCTCATTGACCTCGAAGGCGATCTCGGCCAGCCGGCGGATGCCGTCCGGCGCGATCTCCAACGCCACCCCCTCGGTGGCCAGCAGGGCCTGGTACTGGCGCACCAGGTTGGCATGGGTGCTGGAGAGGATGGCCTGGAAGTCGTCCACCGACAGGGCCTGCAGCTCGACCCGGATCGGGAAGCGGCCCTGCAGCTCGGGGATCAGGTCGCTGGGCTTGGAGAGGTGGAAGGCCCCCGAGGCGATGAACAGGATGTGGTCGGTCTTGACCATGCCGTGCTTGGTCTGCACCGTCGTGCC
>JAYSCA010000740.1:0-1633 GCA_041915165.1 Ideonella sp. | reverse complement strand
TTCCGAGCCGCCCTGCCCGCACCACAACAGCTTGCCCCCGGCCCCCAGGCAATTGGCCAGCCGGGCCGCCGCCTGCTCCAACGGGGCCTGCAGCCCCAGCAGGGCGTCAAACACCTGCCGCTGGGCCTGCCAGGCGCGCAGAAAGCCGCTCACCGGCGCACTGGGCGGGGTGGCAGCGGGGGCGACAAACTGCAGCGGTTCGGTCAGCAGAGCCATGGCCAGATCCTGGTCGAAGAGCGGCACCCGCCGGACCCTCCAGCGGACATATTTCACGTTCTTCGATGGTGGCATGCCCAGGCCCGTACCGAGCCGCGGAACAAACGGCGCAGAACCACCCTGTTCCGGCCCTCGGGGCTTGACGGTACGGCGCCCGCCCCCCTGTCCCTCAGTCGGCCCCGCGCACCAGCGGCGCAAAGCGCGGTGCCGGGGCCGCATCCAGCCGCCCGGCCGCATCGCGCCGGTACACGCCGCGCGCCCGCAGGTGCGGATGCTCGGCGGCCTCGTCCAGCGACAGCACCGGGGCAAAGCAGGCGTCCGTGCCCGCCAGCAACGCCACCCAGTGCGCCCGGGGCTGGCTGGCGAACAGCGCCACGAACCGGGCCTTCAGCGCCGGCCAGGCCGCGGTGTCGTGCTGGGCGGCGGGGTCCACCTCGTCCAGCCCCAGCGTGCGCAGCAGCAGCGCATAGAACTGCGGCTCCAACGCCCCCAGCGTGATCCAGCCGCCATCGGCGCAGCGGTAGCTGTCGTAGAACGGTGAGTCATGGAACGGGCTGGGCCCTGACCCGTCCAGCTGCCCGTTGCCACGGATCCAATGCACCAGGCCGCCCAGCATGGCCACGATGTCGACGATCGCCGCGTCCACCACCCGGCCCTGCCCCGTGGCCCGTGCCGCCAGCACCGCGCTGACGATGCCAAAGGCCAGCCCCAGCGCCCCCGGGGCGTCCCCCAGCAAGGTGGGTGGCACCTGCGGCCGCTGACCCGGTGCCAGGCCCAGCCCCAGCAGGCCCGTCAGCGCGACGTAGTTCAGATCATGGCCGGCCACCGGCGCCAGCGGCCCCGACTGCCCCCAGCCGGTCATGCGCCCATAGACCAGCCGCGGGTTGCGCGCGGCACAGTCGGCCGGCCCCAGGCCCAGCCGCTCCATCACGCCGGGCCGGTTGCCTTCGATCAAGGCCTCGGCCTGAGCGATCTCCTCCAGCGCCTGGGCATGCCCCTGGGGGGTCTTCAGGTCCACTGCCAGCACCTGCTTGCCGCGCCGCAGCGGTGAATCGCCGCTGCCGCCCAACTGCGCGGCCACGCCTCCCCCGCCAGGCCGAGCCAGCACCCGCACCTCGGCGCCCAGGTCGGCCAGCATCCGCCCGGCCAGAGGCCCGGGGCCCAGGCCCTCGAACTCGACCACCCGCAGGCCCTGCAGCGGGCGCGACCACGACACGCCCTCGGGCATTGGCGTCTGGGTGGGGGAAGCGCTGTCGCGGACGGCATCGGTCATGGGGTGTCTCCAGGTCTGTGTGTGTTGTGCACCATTCTCGAAGCACCCGCCCCGACCGCAGGCGACTTCACAGACCCGAGATTTCCCGCTATCATCGCGGGCTCGCAAGCGCTGCAGTGTCGTCACCGCAAGCTGCGACGCCGG
>JAYSCA010000739.1:0-1640 GCA_041915165.1 Ideonella sp. | reverse complement strand
AGCTCGGTCTGCTGCACCTCCATCTGGGCCTGCGACTCTTGCAGGATGCGGCTTTGCTGCTCCAGCTCTTCGTTGCTCACACGCAGTTCTTCTTGCTGGGTCTGCAGCTCTTCGGACTGGCGCTGCGTCTCCTCCAGCAAGTTCTGCAGGCGGTTGCGGTCGATGCCGGAGCGGATGGCCACCGCCAGCAGTTCCGAGGCGCGCTCCATCAGCGTCCGCTCGGTCTCGGTCACCGGGCGGTTGAAGCCGAGTTCGATGACGGCATACACCTGCCCATGCTCCACGGCGGGCGCGACCAGCAGCTCGGCGGCGCTGGCCTGCCCCGTGGCGGACGACACCGGCAGGTAGCCCGCGGGCACATCGCGCACATGCATCAGCTCGCGCGACCGGGCGGCCTGGCCGACCAGCCCTTCGCCCACAAGCAGGGTCTCGGCCAGCCGCTCCCGCGGCAGCGCGTAGCCGCCGAACAATGCGAAGCCCGCGCCGTCCTGCACCACGTACCCGGCCCCGACCTGGGCGCGCAGGTAGCCTGCCAGGTACTCCAGCGCGATCTGTCCGATTTCTTCGAGCCGGTGGCCGCCATGGATGCGCTGACCCAGGCCCGTCAGGCCCGTCGAAATCCACGACTGCATGGACTTGGCCCGGTACTCCCGCGCCGTCACGCCGGCCGAAATGCAGATCAGCACCAGCAGAACCAGCGAACCGGCGCCGGAATAAAGGTTGGAGTTGGTGGCTGCGGCCACCCACTGCTCGCGGCGGGTCTCCAGCTGCAGGTTCTGCTGCGTGCGCAGGCTCTCCGCCACCTCGCGCAGCTGGTCCATGATCTGCTGGCCCGCACCGCTTTGCACCAGCGTCATCGCGCCCACGCCGTCACCGGCCTTGCGCAGGGCAATGGTTTCGGTGAGCTCGCGCAGCTTCTGCTGCGTGAGGGCTTCGAGCTACTCGACCAGCTGGAGGTGCGCTGGGTAGTCCGCCGCGCTGGCCTTGAGGTCCGTCAGGTGCTTGTGCAGCGAGGTCACGGCCGCGTCAAAGGGCTTGAGGTACGAGAGATCGCTCGTCAGCAGGTAGCCGCGCTGGCCCGTTTCCGCATCCTTGATGGCCTGCGTAAACCGATTGAGATGGCGCATGGCCAGGGTGGTGCGGTCCATGGCCCGAACGGCCTCAGTGCGGGTTTCGGCCGACCGGAAATTGACGAGCCCGATCACCAGTGTGGCCACGGCAGCCAGGATGAAGCCCGCCATCAGCGTGCGGGGGATGGCGAAGCGGGTGGCCGCCTGGGGGCTCGGGGTGCGGGTCATGCGGTGCGGTGGGTGGTGTACGGGGGAAAGGCGCACTTTATACCGGGTTTGGACGGGCGCCGGGGCAGGAGGCCCACGCCACGGCATTGCTGCTACATTCGGTGCGCCCTGCCCGCGTGTGTGGACGGGGCAGCCCCTCCTTGTTGTTCCAGCCGTTGCCCGCCATGTCCGCCGTCTCCCCCCGCAGCCGCTTTGGCCTGTACCTCGACCTCATCCGCTGGGACCGCCCCGCCGGCTGGCTGGTGTGCCTGTGGCCCACGCTCAGCGCGCTGTGGATTGCGGCCGACGGCTTTCCGGGCTGGCACCTGCTCATCGTGTTTGTGCTGGGCACCATCCTCATGC
>JAYSCA010000738.1:0-1641 GCA_041915165.1 Ideonella sp. | reverse complement strand
GCCTTCGACCCGGCCGGTGGCCTCAACCCCGGCAAGGTGCTGCCCACGCTGCACCGCTGTGCCGAATACGGCCGCATGCATGTGAAGAAGGGCCTGCTGCCCTTCCCCGAACTGGAGCGTTTCTGACCGTGGCCGACCCGACGAACCAAGACCCCGTGCTGGCCCACCTGGTGGCCCAGGTGCGCGAGGCGGCCGAGCGCCACCAGCCGCTGTGCATCCGCGGCAGTGGCAGCAAGGACTTCTACGGCGGCCCGCTGATCGGCGAGCCGCTGCCGCTGGGCGAGCTGCGCGGCATCTCGTCCTACGAGCCCACCGAGCTGGTGGTGACGGCGCGCGCCGGCACCCCGCTGGCCGAGCTGGAGGCCGCGCTGGCCGAGAAGGGCCAGTGGCTGCCCTTCGAGCCGCCGCGCTTCGAGCACACGCCGGGTGGTGGCCCGGGCGGTGGCACCGTGGGCGGCATGGTGGCGGCCGGCCTGGCCGGCCCGGCGCGGGCCGCGCTGGGCGGGGTGCGCGACTACATGCTGGGTGCCACGCTGCTGAACGGCCAGGGCGAGCTGCTGAGCTTCGGCGGCCAGGTCATGAAGAACGTGGCGGGCTACGACGTCTCGCGCATGCTGGCGGGTTCGATGGGCGTGCTGGGCGTGATCTGCGAGGTCTCGCTCAAGGTGCTGCCGGTGCCGCCGGCCACCGCCACGCTGCGCTTCGACCTGGACCAGGCCAACGCGCTCAAGCGGGTCAACGACTGGGCCGGCCAACCGCTGCCGCTGCAGGCCAGCGCCTGGTGGGAGGGCGCGCTGGTGCTGCGCCTGGGCGGCGCGGCCGCCGCGGTCGCGTCGGCGGTGCAGAAGCTGGGCGGCGAGACGATCGACCCGGTCCTGGCCGCGCGCTTCTGGGCGGATCTGCGCGACCAGCGCGACGAATTCTTCAGCACCGCCCGCGCGGCGGTGGCCGACGGGGCGGTGCTCTGGCGTCTGTCGGTGGCGCCCACCGCGCCCAAGATCGCCTTGTCCGGCGACACCCTGGTCGAGTGGGGCGGCGGCTGCCGCTGGCTGGTGAGTCGCGACAGCGCCGAGACCGTGCGCGCCGCCGCGCAGGATGCCCGCGGCCATGCCACCGCCTGGTGGGGCGGCGAGCGCAGCGGCGAGGTCTTCAGCCCGTTGTCGCCTGCGCTGCTGCGCATCCACCACCGGCTCAAGCAGGCCTTCGACCCGGCCGGCATCTTCAACCGCCAGCGCCTGCACCCGGCGTTCTGACGGAGCCCGCCCGTGCCGCTGCTGCAAGGCTTCGCCCTTCTGCTGCTGAGCCAGTCGGCCGGCGAGGCGCTGGTGCGTCTGCTGGGCCTGCCGCTGCCGGCCCCGGTGCTGGGCGCGGTGCTGCTGCTGGGGCTGCTGCGCTGGGCGCCGCTGCAGGGGCCGGTCGGCGTGGCGGCCAACGGTCTGCTGGGCCACCTGTCGCTGCTGTTCGTGCCGGTGGGGGTGGGCGTCATCACCCACCTGGACCTGCTGGGCGCCTATGGCGTGCGCATGCTGCTGGCCATCGTGCTGTCCACCTGGCTGGGCCTGGCGGTGACCGCGCTGGTGCTGCGCGCGCTGCTGCCGGCCGGCGACGAGGGCGACGCGACCGGGGAGGGCGTGCGATGAG
>JAYSCA010000737.1:0-1644 GCA_041915165.1 Ideonella sp. | reverse complement strand
ACTGGATCCGCCGCTATGGTGCCAAGGGTGTGCTGATGCACTACCACAGCCCCGGCTGCGACAAGTGCGACAAGACCGGCCTGCACGGCCGGGCCGCGATCCACGAACTGCTCTGCACCTCGCGCGAGATGCGGCAGATGATCCACAGCGCCGGCCATGCCGAGGACATCGAACAACTGGCGCTGAGCCAGGGCATGCGCACGCTGCGCCAGGACGGCATCGAGAAGGTGCTGGCGGGCATCACCACGCTGGAAGAAGTGCGCGCCACCAGCAACACGCGCTGAACCCGGCCGGCTGAGGCACACTGGCGGCCTTGCCACCCGCTGCGGCGGACTTCCGGAGGACCGCGCCATGCCCGGCCAGCCCCCTTTGGCCCCCGTGCCCGCGGCCTCGCCCGGCGCGCAGGCCAGCATCATCGCCAACTCGCACCAGCGCTGCGAAGCCCTGGGCCTGGGCCGCGCCACCCGCGCCAGCGACGCGCTGGTGAGCGGCGGCGAACTGAACCTGGCCCTGCAGCGCAACGAGCGGCTGTGCCTGCACGCCGCCCCGGTGATGGAGATGCTGCTGGAGCAGATCGTCAGCAGCAAGAACATGGTGCTGCTGACCGACGCGGCCGGCACCGTGCTGCATGCCATCGGTGACAACGACTTCCTCTCCCGCGCCGCGCGCGTGGCCCTGCAGCCCGGCGCCAACTGGTCCGAGGCGGCCCAGGGCACCAACGCGGTCGGCACCGCGCTGGTCGACGAGGTGCCCACCCGGGTCCATGCGGACGAGCATTTCATCCGGGCCAACCACTTTCTGACCTGCTCGGCCGCGCCCATCCTGGACCCACGCGGCAACATCCTGGGCGTGCTGGACGTGTCGGGCGACCAGCAGGGCTACCACCCGCACACGATGGCGCTGGTGAAGATGTCGGCCCGCATGATCGAGAACCACTGGCTGACCGACGACCACCGGCTGGCCATGCGGCTGCACTTCCACCGCCGGCCCGACGTGATCGGCACGCTGATGGAAGGCATCCTGGCGGTGGAGCCCGATGGCCGGATCATCGGCGCCAACCGGGGCGCCCAGGAACTGCTGGGCCTGGGCGGGGCGGCGCTGCGCGCGCACACCGTGTCCTCGTTGTTCGACCTGCCGATGGGCGTGCTGGTGGACCGCTTCCGCCACCCGCTGGGCCAGCCGCTGCCGGTCACGCTGGCCGATGGCCGGCGCCTGTACATGCAGGCCCGCTTCAACGGCCCGCTCTGGACCGCCAGCGCGGCACACCTGCCGCCCCAGGGCGAGGCGACGCTGGCGATCGAGGAGGCCACGGCCCTGCCGACGGAAGACCGCCGGCGCCCGGCCACGGCCGCCAGCGCCCGCCAGCCCGGGGCGCTGGACGCGCTGCGCAGCGGCGACCCGCAGGTGGCCGCCGTGGTGGACAAGATCCAGCGCGTGCTGGACCGGGACATCCCCATCCTGCTGCTGGGCGAAACCGGCACCGGCAAGGAGGTGTTCGCCCGCGCCATCCACCGCGCCTCGCAACGCGCCGGCAAACCCTTCGTGGCGGTCAACTGCGCCTCCATCCCGGAGACCCTGATCGAGGCCGAGCTGTTCGGCTACGAGGAAGGCGCCTTCACCGGCGCGCGGCGGCGTGGCGCGGTC
>JAYSCA010000736.1:0-1646 GCA_041915165.1 Ideonella sp. | reverse complement strand
TGACCCACCTTGTCCCCGCTGCGGAGGATCAAGCGCATCTGCGTGTAATCCTCGGGCTTGCCAATGCCGTAGATGGCGCTGACCGAGGCAACCACGATGGTGTCGCGCCGCTCCAGCACGCTCTTGGTGGCCGACAGCCGCATCTGCTCGATGTGCTCGTTGATCGCACTGTCCTTCTCGATGAACAGGTCGCGCTGCGGCACATAGGCCTCGGGCTGGTAGTAGTCGTAGTAGCTGACGAAGTACTCCACCGCGTTCTTCGGGAAGAACTCACGGAACTCGCTGTAGAGCTGCGCCGCCAGCGTCTTGTTGGGCGCGAAGACGATGGCCGGGCGCCCCAGCCGCGCGATCACGTTGGCCATCGTGAAGGTCTTGCCCGAGCCCGTCACGCCCAGCAGGGTCTGGTAGGCCAGGCCATCCTCCACCCCTTCCACCAGCTGGTCGATGGCGGTCGGCTGGTCGCCGGCCGGCGGATAGGGCTGGAACAGCTGGAACGGCGAGCCCGGGTAGGTGACGAACTGCCCCTCGGGAGCCGCGACGGGCGGCTCGGACACGGTGGCGGCAGTGGCATCGGACATGGGTTCTTCCCTTGGTGAGCGCGTAAAATCTGGGCGACCCGGCGAACTCCGGTCTTCCGGGTCAATCTGACAGCGTAGCGCATTCACTGAAACAGCGCCGACTGTCCGCACTCCCCGCACCATCTCCTGAACAGGATTCCTCCATGTCGCTCTTCGCTGCCGTCGAAATGGCCCCGCGCGACCCCATCCTGGGGCTCAACGAACAGTTCAACGCGGACCCCAACCCCGCCAAGGTCAACCTGGGCGTGGGTGTGTACACCGACGAAAACGGCAAGCTCCCCCTGCTGGCCTGCGTGAAGGCTGCCGAGACCCAGCTGGTCGAAGCGGCCCGTGCCCGCGGCTATGTGCCCATCGATGGCCTGCCCGCCTATGACAAGGCCGTGCAGACCCTGGTCTTCGGCGAAGGCAGCGACGTGCTGCCCCGTGTCGCCACCGTGCAGGCCCTGGGCGGCACCGGCGGTCTGAAGGTCGGCGCCGACTTCCTGAAGAGGGTCAACCCGAACGCCAAGGTGCTGGTCAGCAACCCCAGCTGGGAAAACCACCGCGCGCTGTTCACCAACGCCGGCTTCCAGGTCGACAGCTACCCCTACTACGACGCCGAGAAGAAGGGCGTGAACTTCGAGGGCATGCTGGCCTGCCTGAATGCCGCGGCCGCCGGCACGGTCGTCGTGCTGCACGCCTGCTGCCACAACCCGACCGGCTATGACCTGGTGCCCGCCCAGTGGGAACAGGTCATCGCCGCGGTGAAGGCCCGCAACCTGGTGGCCTTCCTGGACATGGCCTACCAAGGCTTCGGCGATGGCATCGCCGAAGACGGCGCGGTCGTCAGCCAGTTCGTGAAGTCGGGCCTGAGCTTCTTTGTCGCCACCTCGTTCTCCAAGAGCTTCTCGCTCTACGGCGAACGCGTGGGCTCGCTGAACGTGGTCTGCGCCTCGGCCGAGGAAAAGGCCAAGGTGGTGTCGCAGCTGAAGGTCACCATCCGCACCAACTACTCCAACCCGCCGACCCACGGCGCCCAGGTGGTGGCCACGGTGCTGTCCACCCCGGCCCTGCGGGCCCAGTGGGAGG
>JAYSCA010000735.1:0-1672 GCA_041915165.1 Ideonella sp. | reverse complement strand
GCATGGAGTTCCACTGTTACGAGACGCGCGAGACCATCCGCGCCAAGCACCGGCCGCTGGTCTTCATCACCTCCAACAACGAGAAGGAACTGCCCGACGCCTTCCTGCGCCGCTGCTTCTTCCACTTCATCAAGTTCCCCGAGCCGGACACGATGAAGCGCATCGTCGATGTGCACTTCCCCGGTCTGAAGCAGGAGCTGCTGGCCGCGGCCCTCAAGGCCTTCTACGAGGTGCGCCACCTGCCGGGCCTGAAGAAGAAGCCCAGCACCTCGGAGCTGATCGACTGGCTCAAGCTGCTGGTGGCCGAGGACATCCCGCTGGACGCCCTGCGCAGCAGTGACGAGCAGGCCAGCCTGCCGCCGCTGGTTGGGGCCCTCTTGAAGAACGAGCAGGACATCAGCCTGTTCGAGAAGCTGCTGGCCATGCAGCGCAACCACCGCTGAGCGGAGCCGCCGCATGCTGAATGTCCAACCCGTGACACTGGAACAGGCGCCAGTGCGCCTGGTGCCCCTGAACCTGGAGCACGAGGCCGGCCTGAAGGCCGCCGCCGCCGACGGCGAACTCTGGACCCTGCGCGTGACCTCGGTGCCTGAACCCGAGCAGACCCGGGCCTACATCGAGAATGCCCTGGCCGGCCAGGCTGCCGGCCACCGCCTGCCCTTTGCCGTGCTGGACAGCGCCAGCGGCCGCGTGCTGGGCAGCACCAGCTACCACGACATCGTGCCGGGCATCGACCGGCTGGAGATCGGCTGGACCTGGTACGCCCGCTCGGTGCAGCGCAGCGCCGTCAACACCACCGCCAAGCTGCTGCTGCTGACCCACGCCTTCGAGACCCTGGGCGCGCAGCTGGTGGGCTGGCGCACCGACAACTACAACTTCGCCTCGCAGCGTGCCATCGAGCGCCTGGGCGCCAAGAAGGACGGCGTGCTGCGCCACCACGCGCTGCGGCGCGACGGTACCGTGCGCGACACCATGATGTACAGCCTGGCCGCCGGCGAATGGCCCGAGGTCAAGGCCCACCTGAACTGGTTGCTCGCCCGCCCCCGCTGAACCGGGACGCCCCGCGCCATGCTGATCGACTTCTTCTACACGCTGCGCGCCGCCAAGCTGCCCGTCTCCGTGCGGGAGTACCTGACGCTGCTCGAGGCCCTGCGCGCCGGGGTGATCGGCCCCTCGGTGGATGAGTTCTACCACCTGGCCCGCATCACGCTGGTGAAGGACGAGGCCCACTTCGACAAGTTCGACCAGGCCTTTGCCGCCTACTTCCAGGGCGTGGAACTGCTGACCGACTTCGGCCAGGAGATCCCGCTGGATTGGCTCAAGAAGGTGCTGGAGAAGGAGCTCAGCCCCGAGGAGAAGGCCGCCATCGAGGCCCTGGGCTGGGACGAGCTGATGAAGACGCTGGCCAAGCGCCTGGAAGAGCAGAAGGAACGCCACGAGGGCGGCAACAAGTGGATCGGCACCGGCGGCACCAGCCCCTTCGGCCACGGCGGCTACAACCCGCGCGGCATCCGCATCGGCGGGCCGGGCCGGCAGCGCAGCGCGGTCAAGGTCTGGGACAAGCGCGAGTTCGCCGACTACGACGACAGCCGCGAGATCGGCACCCGCAACATCAAGGTGGCGCTGCGCCGGCTGCGCCGCTTCGCCCGCGAGGGCTCGGACCTGGAACTGG
>JAYSCA010000734.1:0-1685 GCA_041915165.1 Ideonella sp. | reverse complement strand
AAGGCGAAAGCCCTGGCCTGGATTACCGCCAACCCCACAGCCCAGCACCCCTGGGAAGCCAAGGGCTACAAGGTGCCCGGGGGCCTGCCCTCTTCCCCGGCGGTGGCGCAGATGCTGCCGGTGGCCCCAGCGGTCATCAAGAAGAACACCCGTGGCCTGTACCCCGCGCCCGAGGCGATCATGGCCTGTATGGTCGAAGGCCTGCAGGTGGACATCGAGACCGCCCTGCGCATCGAGAGCCGTGCATTGGCCCGCCTCATGACCGGCCAGCAGGCCAAGGCCATGATCAACACCTTCTTCTTCAACCTCAACGCCATCAAGAGCGGTCAGAGCCGCCCCGCAGGTGTGCCCCGCTTCAAGCCCGGCAAGGTCGGCCTGCTGGGTGCCGGCATGATGGGCGCGGGCATTGCCTACGCGCAGGCCAGCCGTGGGCTTGCCTCGGTACTCAAGGACGTGAGCCAGGAGAAGGCTGAACAGGGCAAGGCGTATTCCGCCAAGATCACCCAAGGCCGCGTGGACAAGGGCCGCATGACCGCAGAGGCACAGCAGAAGATCCTGGGCCTGATCCAGCCCACCGCATCGGCGGCCGACCTGCAAGGCTGTGACCTGATCATCGAAGCGGTGTTCGAAAACCGTGAACTGAAGGCCAAGGTCACCCAAGAGGCGGAACCCATGCTGGCCGAAGGCGGCTTCTTTGCCTCCAACACCTCCACCCTGCCCATCACCGGCCTGGCCAAGGCCAGCCGCGACGGCAAGAAATTCATCGGCATCCATTTCTTCAGCCCGGTGGACAAGATGAAGCTGGTGGAAATCATCCGCGGCGCCGAGACTGACGACGAAACCGTGGCCCGCGCTTACGACTACGTGCAGGCCCTGGGCAAGTTCCCCATCGTGGTGAACGACTCGCGCGGCTTCTTCACCAGCCGCGTGTTCGGCACCTTCGTGATGGAGGGGGCCGCCATGCTGGGCGAAGGCATCCCCGCCGCCGCCATCGAGAACGCTGGCATGCAGGCCGGCATGCCCGTGGGCCCGCTGGCCGTGCTGGACGAAACCGCACTCACCCTGTCGTTGCACGTCATGGAGCAGACCAAGGCCGACTTTGCTGCCGAGGGCAAGACCTACGAGGTCACACCGGGCGAACTGGTGGTGGAAAAGATGGTGAAGGAGCACCAGCGCCCGGGCCGAGCAGGCGGTGCTGGCTTCTACGAATACCCGACCGAAGCACACGCCAAGGGGGGCGCCAAGAAATACCTCTGGCCCCAACTTCATTCGATTTTCGAGAAGTCGGACACGGCCTGGGACATCACCGACCTCAAGGACCGCCTGCTGTACCGCCAGGCCGTGGAAACAGCCCGCTGCCTGAGCGAAAACGTGCTCACCAGCGTGCACGACGCCAACATCGGCTCCATCTTCGGCATTGGCTTTCCGGCCTGGACGGGGGGCGCCATGCAGTTCATCTACGGCATGGGCATTGAAGCGTTCGAGGCCCGTGCCGCCGCGCTGGCCACGAAGTACGGCAAGGGCTTTGCGCTGACGGATGCAGTGAAGGCCGCCATTCGCCACCACCAGCCGCAGTATTGAGCAAGGCGCAAACCATGCTGGCCCGACTGCTGCGCCGCGTGCTGCTGGTGCACTGCCTGCTCGCTGCCGCCCTGGCCGGGGCGCTGCGCGGCGCCACGGCCGAG
>JAYSCA010000733.1:0-1692 GCA_041915165.1 Ideonella sp. | reverse complement strand
TTGGCCGAACCCATGATGTCCAGCATGCCGTTCAGCGTGGGCTGGGTGTTGAGCTTGCTGCGGCTCTCGGTCAGGGCTGCGCGCAGGCCTTCCGGCAGCTTCTGCAGCATGGCACCGACGACCTCGATGCGCTTGATCGAGTCGATGCCCAGGTCCGACTCGAGGTTCTGGTCCAGACCCACCATGTCGCGCGGGTAACCGGTCTTCTCCTCGACGATGGCCAGCAGCATGTCGACCATCTGCTCGCGGGTCAGCACCGCACCGGCCGCAGGCGCGGCCGCCACAGGGGCTGCGGCGACTGGCGCGGCCACAGGGGCCGGCATCGGGGCGGGCTTGGCAGCGACGGGAGCCGGCATCACCGGCGCAGGCACGACCACCGGCGCGACCGCTGCCGGCACCACCGCGGGCGCGGCAGGCGGCACCTCGGCCACACGGGCCAGAGCCACCGGCTGCACGGCACGCGGCAGACGGGCCGAGCGCGCGGGCATCGCCACACCCTCGCCGACAAACATGGCCATCACCCGTTCCTGGGTTTCCAGGAACTGGCGCATGGTCTCGAAGTATTCCGACATGACGCCGGAAGAACCTGCCGGTGGCAGGGGACGTCGTTCATCCATACGGGGCTCTCTTCTCCAACGTGAAGGGGTTACGGACTGCGGGACCGAGGGCGTGGCCGCCGCCGGCATGGAAAAGGTGGCGGCCGCCGCAGCGACCGGCAGGGCGGCCGTGGCCGGGCTGCCCAGCGCCGGGGCGGTCAACGCAAAGGTCTGGGCTTGCTCCAGCGTGACACCGATCTGGCGCACCGGATCCGACAGGCGACGCACGCCGCTGCCATTGATCATCCAGGCGTGCTTGGGCACGCTGGCGATGCGCTGCAGCGCGGCCAGCTGGGTCGGGTTGCCGACACGGCAGTCGCGGCCGAACAGCACCGACAGGTCCAGGTCCAGGCCCGCGCACAGCATCTGCGCAACGCCGTTGAGGAAGCCGCCGATGCCCGACCCGTCGTCCAGCGCGATCGCCTTGTGCGGCTGACCGGCCAGGATCTTGGTGGTCAGCTTGGTCAGCACCGACTTGGGGCCCACCTCGATGAAGGTGCGGGCGCCATCAACGTACATGCTCTCCACCTCGGTCACGAACTCGACCGACTGCACCAAATGCTCGGCCATGCTGCGCTTGACCGTGGCGACATCGTCCGCATGGGGCCGTCCGGTGGCATTGGAGTAGACCGGCATTTGGCCCGGCTGCCAGTCGGTGGACTCGATCATCGCGGCCAGGGCCGACTGAGCCGGTGCCACCAGCTTGGAATGGAAGGCGGCTGCCACCGGGATCGGCGTGACATCGAAGCCCGCAGCCGTCATCTTGGCCATGGCCACATCGACACCCGCGCGGGTGCCGGAGATGATGGTCTGCAGCGGGGCGTTGTGGTTGGCCACCACCACATCGGAAACGTCCGCCAGCAGGCGCTCGACCTCGACGCGCTGGGCCTGCACCGCCGCCATGGTGCCCAACTCGGCCCCATCGGCCTTGGCTGCATCGACGATGAAGCGTCCACGCGCCGCCGACAGCTGCATCAGCGTGTCCAGGCCAAAGGCCCCGGCGGCATGGTGGGCGACGAACTCGCCGTAGCTGTGCCCGGCCGCCATGTCCGGCGCCAGGCCCATGCCCTTGAGCAGACGCAGCAGCGCCACCTCG
>JAYSCA010000732.1:0-1693 GCA_041915165.1 Ideonella sp. | reverse complement strand
GGCCGCAGGCCTTCAATGCCCTGTCCGAGGCCATGCTGGCTGCCTTGCGCACCGAGCTGGCGGCCCTGGCCGTGGACGACACGGTGCGGGTGGTGGTGCTGGCCGCGGAAGGGCGGGCCTTCTGCGCCGGGCACGATCTGGTCGAGATGCGGGCCCAGCCCTCGGCGGCCTACTACCGCAGCCTGTTCGCCGAATGCGGCAAGGTCATGATGGCCTTGCAGAAGCTGCCGGTGCCGGTGGTGGCCAAGGTGCACGGCGTGGCCACGGCGGCCGGCTGCCAGCTGGTGGCCATGTGCGACCTGGCGGTCGCCGCCTCCACCGCCCGCTTCGCGGTCAGCGGGGTCAACCTGGGGCTGTTCTGTGCCACCCCGGCCGTGGCGCTGTCGCGCAACATCGGCCGCAAGGCCGCGTTCGAGATGCTGGTGACCGGCGAGTTCATCAGCGCCGAGCAGGCGCAGGCCAAGGGTTTGGTCAACCGAGTGGCCACGCCGGAGGCCCTGGACGAGGAGGTCGAGCGCCTGGTGGCCAGCATCGTGGCCAAGCCGCGGGTGGCCGTGGCCATGGGCAAGGACCTGTTCTACCGCCAGCTGGAATCCGGCATCGAGGCCGCCTACACCGATGCCGCCCAGACCATGGCCTGCAACATGATGGACGAGGCGGCGCTGGAAGGCGTGCAGGCCTTCATCGAGAAGAGGCCGCCGGCATGGGCACGCCAGTGCTGAAGGGCGACTCCGAGGGGGTGCTGCTGGTGACCGGCGGGTCGCGCGGCATCGGTGCGGCCGTGGCCCGCTTGGCGGCCGAGGCCGGCCACGCCGTGCTGCTGAGCTACCGGCGCGATGCCGAGGCGGCTGCCGCCGTGGTGAAGGCCATCACGACCGCGGGCGGGCAGGCCCGCGCGGTGCAGGCCGATGTCGCCGACGAAGCCCAGGTGCTGCAGCTGTTCGACGCGCTGGATGCCTGGTGTGCGGCGCTGGGGCGCCCCTTCACCGGGCTGGTCAACAACGCCGGCGTGCTGGAAACGCAGATGAAGCTGGTGGACATGAGCGCCGACCGCTGGGAGCGGGTGCTGCGCACCAATGTCATCGGCAGCTTTTTGTGCGCCAGGGAGGCGGTGCGGCGCATGGCCTGTTCGCAGGGCGGTCTGGGCGGGGCCATCGTCAACCTGTCCTCCCGCGCCGCGCGGCTCGGGGCTGCGCATGAGTACGTGGACTACGCCGCCTCCAAGGCGGCGGTGGACGCCATGACCCTGGGCCTGTCGCGGGAGGTCGCGCCCGAGGGCATCCGCGTGAACGCGGTGGCGCCGGGCCTGATCCGCACCGACATCCACGCCAGCGGCGGCGAGCCCGGCCGGGTGGATCGGCTGTCGGCGGCCGTGCCGATGGGGCGGGGCGGTGAGCCCGAGGAGGTGGCGCAGGCGGTGCTGTGGCTGCTGTCCGAGGCGTCGTCCTACACCACCGGGACGGTGCTGGAGGTGTCCGGCGGGCGCTGACGCGTCCGGTGCTCGGTCACCCCTGGGGCCATGGGGTTGGTGAGAGCCCGCTAAGCTGAGAAGCATTCTCAACTTTGACAGGGACCCTCCCATGACCAGCACCACGCTCTACGACATTCCTTTGCACCGCCTGAACGGCACGCCGGCCACCCTGGGTGAGTACAAGGGCAAGGTGCTGCTGATCGTGAACGTGGCCTCCAAGTG
>JAYSCA010000731.1:0-1713 GCA_041915165.1 Ideonella sp. | reverse complement strand
GCTCGTCGAAGCCGCTCATGGCCGACAGCAGCAGCGCGCAGTCCTCGGCCGAGCGGGCCATCGGGCCGGCCTGGTCCAGGCTGGAGGCGAAGGCGATCATGCCGTAGCGGCTGCAGACGCCGTAGGTGGGCTTGATGCCGGTGAGGCCCGAGAAGCTCGCCGGCTGGCGGATCGAGCCGCCGGTGTCGGTGCCGGTGGCCGCCGGCACCAGGCGCGCGGCCACCGCCGCGGCCGAACCACCGGAGGAGCCGCCGGGCACGCGCGTGCGGTCCCAGGGGTTCTGCACCGGGCTGTAGGCGGAGTTCTCGTTGGCCGAGCCCATCGCGAACTCGTCGCAGTTGAGCTTGCCCAGGCTGACGGTGCCAGCGGCCTTCAGCCGCGCCACCACGGTGGCGTCGAAGGGGCTCTGGTAACCGGCCAGCATCTTGGAGCCGGCGGTGGTCGGGGTGTCCGCGGTGACGAAGATGTCCTTGTGCGCCAGCGGCACGCCGGTCAGCGGGCCCGCGGTGCCGGCCGCACGGGCGGCGTCGGCGGCCTGCGCGGCGGCCAGGGCACCGTCGCGGTCCAGGTGCAGGAAGGCGCCCAGCGCGGAGTGGGCCTCGGCCCGGGCCAGCAAGGCCTGGGTCAGCTCGACGCTGGAGACGGTCTTGTCGGCCAGGGCCTGGGCGGCCGCGGCCACGCCCAGGGTGTGCAGATCCGCGCTCATTCGATCACCTTGGGCACGAGGAACAGGCCGTTCTCGACGGCCGGGGCGCTGCGCTGGTTGCGCTCGCGGTCGTTGCCTTCGGTGACGGCGTCCTCGCGCAGGCGCAGCTGCACGTCCATCACCGCCGACAGCGGGGTGTACAGGGGTTCGACACCGGTGGTGTCGACGGCGCTCATCTGTTCGACGATGCCGAAGAAATCATTGAGCTGGGCCAGCATCGCGTCGGCCTCGGCGCCGGAGAGTTCCAGGCGCGCCAGCTCGGCAATGCGGCTCACGTCCGCAGGGGTCAGGGCCATGGGTGTTTCAAGTCGATTCGAAGGGCGGAACCAATGCCGCCGAAGCCCCACCAAAGGGCAGGAGCCCCCCAGTGTCAGGGGGGCTTTGGGGTATTATCTCCGGTTATCTACACCCCTGCGGATGCCTTGCAGTCCCTGGCCTGACGCAGGATCGTGTAGCCCTGTTGACAGCGCCCTTTCCAGAGCTTTTTTTCGTCCGTTGAGGCAGATGTCGCCGCCGGTTCCCCGGAACCGCTTAGGCCGTCTGCCCCTGTTTCGTTCCCGCCACTTTCCACTTCATGCGCATCACGGTCTGCCACCTGCTCCGGGTCTTTCACCAGACCGTGGCCGTGGCCGACCCCGCCGTGCGCCTGTCGCCGGCCCGCCTGCCCAGCCAGAACTGAGCCCCCCATGTTCGCCTCCCTGCGTCGCTACGTTTCCACCGATCTCGCGATCGACCTCGGCACCGCCAACACCCTGATCTACGTTCGGGGCAAGGGCATCGTGCTCGATGAGCCCTCGGTCGTCTCCATCCGCCACGAAGGCGGCCCCAACGGCAAGAAGGTCATCCAGGCCGTCGGCCACGAGGCCAAGGCCATGCTGGGCAAGGTGCCCGGCAACATCGAGGCCATCCGGCCCATGAAGGACGGCGTGATCGCCGACTTCGTGATCACCGAGCAGATGATCAAGCAGTTCATCAAGATGGTGCATCCGCGCTCGGTGCTCAAGCCC
>JAYSCA010000730.1:0-1714 GCA_041915165.1 Ideonella sp. | reverse complement strand
CTTCGGGCGTCAGGTTGGTGACGTCGATCTCGGCGCGCAGGTTCTCACCCAGGGCCGACTGAACCGTCATGCGCCCCAGGCTGAAAGCCGAGGCCGAGGTATGGCAAAGCAGCAGAGCCGCCGCGCCAACGGCGCTGAGCAGATAGCCACGGACAGGGAGAGTGGAATTCTTCAAAGCGTCTCCGAAATCGCAATCCGTCAAAGCTGTGAGGAGACTTGACCTCAACGACGTGGGCAGGCCGACCACAGCACCACAGGCAGCAGCGGGCGGCAGGAAAACCGCAATGTATCAAGCATATAGCTTGCCAAACTCATCTAATCCCTAAGCTGGCCTGACTTTCCGTTCCCCGTCGCATTTCGTAACAGGCAAAGAAACGGGCGTTGCCCTGCGGCAACGCCCGCTCCAGACCAATCGAAGGATCGAAGCACCGGCGGCAGCTTAGCCGGCCCGGTCGGCCTCCGACGCGATCGACATCAAGCTTCCAGCAGGATGCGCAGCATGCGACGCAGCGGCTCGGCCGCGCCCCACAGCAGCTGGTCGCCAATGGTGAAGGCGCCCACGTACTCCGGGCCCATCGCCATCTTGCGGATGCGGCCCACGGGAATCGTCAGCGTGCCGGTGGTGGCCACCGGCGTCAGGTCCTTCATCGTGGCCTCGCGGGTGTTGGGCACCACCTTCACCCATTCGTTGTCGGCCGCGATCATGGCTTCCAGATCGGCCACCGGCACGTCCTTCTTGAGCTTGAAGGTCAGCGCCTGGCTGTGGCAGCGCATCGCGCCCACGCGCACGCAGAAACCATCCACCGGCACCGCGGCGGTGCCGAAGCCCTCACCCTGGCCGAGGATCTTGTTGGTTTCGGCCATGCCCTTCCACTCTTCGCGGCTCATGCCGTTGCCCAGATCCTTGTCGATCCAGGGGATCAGCGAGCCACCCAGCGGCACGCCGAAATTGGCGGTCTCGGCGGCGGTCAGGCTGCGCTGCTTGCCGATGACCTTGCGGTCGATCTCCAGGATGGCGCTCTTGGGGTCGTCCAGCAGGGCCTTGACCTCGGCGTTGAGCGTGCCGAACTGGGTCAGCAGTTCGCGCATGTGCTGCGCGCCACCGCCAGAGGCCGCCTGGTAGGTCTGGGTGGACATCCACTCGACCAGACCGGCCTTGTAGAGCGCGCCCACGCCCATCAGCATGCAGGACACGGTGCAGTTGCCGCCGATCCAGTTCTTGCCGCCTTTGGCGATCGAATCCTTGATCACCGGCAGGTTGACCGGGTCCAGGACGATGATGGCGTCGTCCTTCATGCGCAGGGTCGAGGCCGCGTCAATCCAGTGACCGGCCCAGCCCGCGGTGCGCAGCTTGGGGAAGACCTCGGTGGTGTAGTCACCGCCCTGGCAGGTGACGATGATGTCGCAGCGCTTGAGCGCGTCGATGTTGAACGCGTCCTGTAGCTTGGTTTCGTTCTTGGCCTGGGCCGGGGCCTGGCCGCCGGCGTTGGAGGTCGAGAAGAACAGGGGTTCGAAGTGGGCGAAGTCGTTCTCCGCCTGCATGCGGTCCATCAGGACCGAGCCGACCATGCCGCGCCAGCCGACCAAACCTACGAGTGCCATTTCCAGTTTCCTTGTGAAGCGTGTTGTCCCGGACCCCTGACTCCCCGGCTCGTTCGCCGGGGTCCAGGGTGTGGGGCGAGACGAAACCGAGCTGTCAGCTCTTGGTAATGGT
>JAYSCA010000729.1:0-1715 GCA_041915165.1 Ideonella sp. | reverse complement strand
GGCGCGTGGATCAGACCCGGGCGCAGCACCGGGCCGCCCTGCGGGTCGAGCGCGATGAGGCGGTAGTCCGGCGCGGTGTGGGTGCGGGCCACCAGCCGGGCTTCCCGTTGCTGCAGCTGCCAGTGCAGCGGCTGCCCGGCCAGGTGGGCGCCGCACACGGCCACCCGCACCTGGCCCGAGGGCACGGCCGGCGTCAAGGCCTCGGCCTCGGGCAGCGGCACGGACGTGGCCCCCAGCAAGCGGGCCGGCCCCGACAGCGCGGCCTGCCAGCGCCGGGCCAGGTGCAGCAGCGGCACATCCTGGTGGGCGGGCGCGCACAGGGTCACGCCAAAGGGCATGGGGCCGCGGGCGCCGGGTCGGTCGACAAAGCCCAGCGGCACCGCCACCGCAGCGCAGTCCAGCAGGTTCATGAAGTTGGTGTACAGGCCCAGCTCGCTGTTGCGCAGGATGGGCTCGGCCAGCATGGCTTCGATGGTGGGGTGGGTCGGCGCGGTGGGCGTGAGCAGCACGTCGATCTGCTGCCAGACGCGCGCGGCCTCGCGCTGCAGGGCCTTGAGCCGGTACTGGGCCGCGAAGGCGTCGGCCGCCAGGGGCTGGGCGCCGCCCAGCGTGATCTCCCGCGTCACCGGGAAGACGGCCTCCGGCTGGGCGTCGATGAAGGCCCGGATGGCCTGGTAGCGCTCGGCCACCCAGGGGCCGCCGTAGAGCAGACGGGCGGTTTCCAGGAAGGGGGAGAAGTCGATTTCGACGATCTCGGCACCCAGGCCGCGCGCATGGGCCACCGCCTGCTGGAAGGCCTGCGCATCGACCGCGCTGCCGCAGAAGTCGAGCTGGTCGGCGCGCGGCACGCCGATGCGCGGCGCGGGCAGCGCGCCCACGTCGACCCCGTGCGGCTCGGTGGGGCGGGCATAGGGGTCGGCCGGGTCGAACACGGCGGCCACCTTGAAGACCCGGTGGGCGTCGTCCGCCGTCAAGGCGAAGATGGACACCACGTCCAGGCTGCGGCAGGCCGGCACCACGCCGCGCGTGCTCAGCAGGCCCAGGCTGGCCTTCAGGCCCACCAGGTGGTTGAAGAAGGCCGGCACGCGGCCGGAGCCCGCGGTGTCGGTGCCCAGCGAGAAGCTGACCTGCCCCAGGGCCACCGCCACCGAGGAGCCCGAGCTGCTGCCGCCCGACACATAGGCCGGGTCGAAGCTGTTGCGGCAGGCGCCGTAGGGTGAGCGGGTGCCGTTCAGTCCGGTGGCGAACTGGTCCAGGTTGGTCTTGCCGATCGGGAGGGCGCCGGCCTCGATCAGCCGCTGCACCACGAAGGCCGATTCAGCCGGCGTGTAGGCATAGGCCGGGCAGCCCGCGGTGGTGGGCACGCCCGCCAGGTCGATGTTGTCCTTGATGGCAAAGGGCATGCCGTAGAGCGGCTTGCCCTCGGGGCCCTCGGCCATCAGGGCCCGGGCGCGGGCCTGCAGGTCGGCGCGGTCGAGCACGGTGATCCAGGCCCGGTGCGGGTCGTCGCCGATGCGGCGCAGCGCTTCCTCCACCACGTCGAGCGGGGTGAGGTCGCCCTGGCGCAGGGCGTGCCCCAGGCTGAGCAGGTCGAAGGACTGGTGGGTGAGGTCGCGGGACGGCATGGGGGCTCCTGGTGGCTCCGAGGGGATCAACAACTCACTGCAGCACGGCCACGGTCTGGCCGGCCTGGACGGCACCGCCTTCCTGGCTGG
>JAYSCA010000728.1:0-1715 GCA_041915165.1 Ideonella sp. | reverse complement strand
GCTCTCCTCGCGTTCAGGCCGTCCTGGCGCTGAACGGCATGTCCCACCCGACAGACGAAAGGATGCAGAAATGAACGTCAAACGCGCAGTGATGGTCGCCGCCATGGGGGCCCTGGTGGCCGTGGCCGCCGGGGCTCAGCCCAGTGGCTCGGGCTATGGCATGGGCGGTTACGGCATGGGGCCCGGCATGATGGGCGGCTATGGCAATGGCTACGGCGCCGGCGGGGGCTATGGCATGGGGCCGGGGATGATGGGCGGCTATGGCGGTGGTTACGGCTACGGCATGGGCCCCGGCATGATGTGGGGGCAGAACCAGGCCTTTGCCGATCTGAAGCTGAGCGCCGAGCAGCGCAAGAAGATCGACGACATCCAGGAAGAGACCTTCAAGGCAATGTGGCAGCTGATGGGCACCATGCATCAGCAGGGCTATCACATGCACGCTTGGGCCGGCCCCGGTCCGCTGGACGAGGCCGCCGCGCGCAAGGCCTACGAGCAGATGGCCGCGACGCAGAAGTCCATGTTCGAACTGCAGCTGGGCGCGCGCAAGAAGATCGACGCGCTGCTGACCCCGGAACAGCGCGAACAGCTGCGCAAGGCCTGGAACGGTCGCTGACGCGGCCCTGAGAGGCCGCATGGCCACGCGGTGGGCGCCCACCGCGTGGCTTGACTTTTCTCTTAATTTCCATAATCATAAAAACATGGAAGAGAAGATTGCTGTTGCTTCATTGGCCGCGTTGGCGCAGGAAGCGCGTTTGCGCGTGTTCCGGGCCTTGGTGGGTGCCGGCCCCGATGGCATGACGCCCGGGGCCCTGGCCGCCATGCTGGGTGTGCCGGCCTCCACGCTGTCCTTCCACCTGAAGGGTTTGGTGCATGCCGGCCTGGTGACGGTGGAGCGGGAAGGGCGCAATCTTTTCTACAAGCCCAACCTCCAGCAGATGAATGCGCTGCTGGCCTATCTCACGGCGCATTGCTGCCAGGGGCAGCCCTGTGATGCGCCGGTCTCCACCCCGAACTGCGGCACCTCCTGCTGCTGAAGGAACCTTGATGAAGCGCTTTCACGTCCACCTGCACGTTGACGACCTGGGCCAGAGCATTGGCTTCTATTCCAAGCTGTTCGCCGCAGAACCCAGCCGGGTCGAGGCGGATTACGCCAAGTGGATGCTGCAGGACCCGCCGGTGAATTTCGCCATCTCGACCCGCGGCAGCCAGCCGGGCATCGACCACCTGGGCTTCCAGACCGACGACCCGGCCGAACTGGCCGAGATGAAGGCCCGCGCCGAGGCGGCCGACATGGCGCTGCTGGACGAAGGCGAGACCACCTGCTGCTATGCCCGCAGCGAGAAGCACTGGGTCACCGACCCGCAGGGCATCGCCTGGGAGCACTTCCACACGCTGGGCAACATCCCGGTGTTCAAGGAGGCCGGCCAGGCCGACACCTCGCCCTCGGCCTGCTGCGCCCCCACCGCCGCGCCCCAGCCGGAGGCGGCCGCCTGCTGCACCCCCTCCCGCGGCAAGCCCATCGGCATCCCCGTCAAGTCCAAGTCCGGCTGCTGCTGATCGCCTGGCCCGGTTCCCCACCATGACCACCCACGTTCTGATCCTCTGCACCCACAACTCGGCCCGCAGCGTGCTGGCCGAGGGCATGCTCAACCAGCTGGCCGCCCGCCTGGGCAAGGATGTCCGCGCCCACAGCGCGGGCTCGGCGCCCAGCGGCC
>JAYSCA010000727.1:0-1716 GCA_041915165.1 Ideonella sp. | reverse complement strand
CGCAAGAACTACTTCTACCCGGACCTGCCCAAGGGCTACCAGATCTCGCAGTTCGAGATTCCGGTGGTGCAGGGCGGCCTGATCGAGTTCTTCGTCGGCGAGCAGAAGAAGACCGTGCGCCTGACCCGCGCCCACCTGGAGGAAGACGCGGGCAAGAGCCTGCACGAGGACTTCAGCGGCATGTCGGGCATCGACCTGAACCGGGCCGGCACGCCGCTCTTGGAGATCGTCTCCGAGCCGGACCTGCGCTCGGCCGAGGAAGCCGCCGAGTACGCCAAGACACTGCATGCGCTGGTGATGTGGCTGGGCATCTGTGACGGCAACATGCAGGAAGGCTCCTTCCGCTGCGACGTCAATGTCTCGGTGCGCAAGCCGGGCCAGCCGTACGGCACGCGGCGCGAGATCAAGAACCTCAACAGCTTCCGCTACCTGGTGGACGCGGTGCACTACGAGGTGAACTGGCAGATCGACCAGATCGAGGACGGGCTGCCCATCCAGCAGGCCACGGTGCTCTACAACCCCGACCGGGGCGAGACCCGGGCCATGCGCAGCAAGGAAGACTCGGCCGACTACCGCTACTTCCCCGATCCGGACCTGCCGCCGCTGGTCATCGCCCCCGAGTGGGTCGAGCGGGTGAAGGGCGAGATGCCCGAGCTGCCACGCGCGATGGCCGATCGCTTCCAGCAGGCCGACGGTCTGCCGGCCTATGACGCGACGATGATGACCCAGTCGCTGGCCTTCGCCCGCTACTACGAGGCGGCGCGCGAGGCCTGTGGCCAGCCCAAGCTGGTGGCCAACTGGCTGATGGGCGAGCTCAGCAAGCGCCTGAACAGCGAGGAGCGGACCATCGAGGCCGCGCCGGTGACGCCGGCCCTGCTGGCCCAGCTGATCGGCCGCATCCAGGACGGCACCATCTCCAACGCCGCCGCGCGCCAGGTCTTCGACGCCCTGTGGACTGGTGAGGGCAGCGCGGTGGACGCGATCATCGAGGCCAAGGGCCTCAAGCAGATGAACGACGCCGGCGCGCTGGAGAAGATCGTCGACGACGTGCTGGCGGCCAACGCCAAGTCGGTCGAGGAGTACAAGTCCGGCAAGGACAAGGCCTTCAACGCCCTGGTCGGCCAAGTGATGAAGGCGTCCAAGGGCAAGGCCAACCCCGGCCAGGCCAGCGAGCTGCTGAAGAAGAAGCTCGGTTGAGACCGCGGGCGGCCCTGGGAAGGGCCGCGCCGCTCAGCGGGCCGGTGCCGAGGGTGCCGGCCGCCCGCCGCCCTGCAGCGCCTCGGGCGCCAGCGGGCCGACCACCTTGCGGCAGACCAGCTCGGCCTCGCCGGCGCGCAGCCAGCGGGCCTGGCTGCCGGCCAGCACCAGCGTCAGGCCGTTCTGCCGGTGCACGAAGCGGGCCTCACCGCTGTCGCGCACCCGGCGCAGCGTGTGGCGCTGGCCGTCGAAGGTGACGTTCGCATCGCGCGGCGTGAAGGTGGCGCTCAGCGTGTGTGGCGGCGGGCAGTCGTAGCGGGCCGGTCCGGCCAGGGCGGCGCAGGGCAGGGCCCCGCAGAGCACGGCCCAGCGGGCCAGGCGCAGAAATACAGCAGACATGGGGTGGGTGGGTCAGTGCGCTGCGGTGGCACTGTCCAGCTGGGCGCCCAGCGGCAGGCCGGCCAACAGCAGCTGCAGGCGCTGGCGCTCGATGTCGAACTGCTGGTTGAGCCGGGTGCG
>JAYSCA010000726.1:0-1718 GCA_041915165.1 Ideonella sp. | reverse complement strand
TGAGCCTGGCGCTGGCGGCCTGGAAGCAGGCCGGCCCCGACCGCTGGTCGGTGCGCATCAACCCGTCCAGCGGCAACCTGCACCCCACCGAAGGCTGGTTGCTGTGCCAGGGCGTGCCTGGCCTGCCCGATGGCGTGCACCACTACGCCCCGCATGAACATGCGCTGGAACTGCGGGCCGCCCGGCCGGCCGCCGCGGGCGACACCGGGCCGCGCGTCTTCATCGCCCTCAGCAGCATCGCCTGGCGCGAAGCCTGGAAGTACGGCGAGCGCGCGCTGCGCTACTGCCTGCTGGATGCGGGCCATGCCAGCGGGGCGCTGGCCTACGCCGCCGCGCTGCAGGGCTGGGCCTTGCAGCCGCGCCCCGTGGCCGCCCACGAATTGGCCGCCTGGCTGGGCCTGGACCGCGACAGCGACTTCCCCGGCGGGGCCGAGCGCGAGGAGCCCGAGCTGCTGTTCGAGCTGTGCGCCCCCGGCGCCACGCCCGCCCTGCTCCCAGGGGCCTGGCCCGGCGCGCCGCTGTGGCAGGGCAGCGCCAACCGGCTGGACGCCCACCCCATGTACCGCTGGCCGGTGATCGACCAGGCCCTGGCCGCCACCCGCCCAACCGACGCTCCGACCGGCGCCGACAGCGCCGCGCTCACGCCCGGCCTGGCCCCCACGGCCACGCCGACCGAGGCCGTGCCCGCCGCCACGCTGATCCGTCGGCGCCGCAGTGCTCAACGCTTCGATGCCCAGGCCCGGCTGCCCTGCACCGCGCTGTGGCCGCTGCTGCGCGCCCTGCGGCCCGGGCAACTGCCTTTCTCCGCGCTGCCGGTGGCCGACCGGGTGCATGTGCTGCTGTTCGCCCACCGGGTAGACGGGCTGGCGCCCGGTGCCTACCTGCTGGCGCGCAGCCCCGCTGGCGCCGCGCTGTTGCGCCAGCAGCTGCCGGCGTCGATGGACTGGGCGCCGGTGCCGGACGCCCCGGCCGAACTGTCGCTGTGGCGCCTGGCCGCCAACCCCGCGCTGGCCGGCACGCTGCGCACCCTCAACTGCCACCAGGCCCTGGGCTCGGACGCCATCCTGGGCTTCGCGCTGCTGGCCGAGTTCCAGCCCCTGCCCACGCCCTGGGCCTACCGCGAACGGCTGATGGAGGCCGGTCTGCTGGGCCAGGTGCTGTACCTGCAGGCCGAAGCGATGGGCCTGGCCGGCACCGGCATCGGCTGCTTCTTTGACGACGCGCTGCACCAGCTGATCGGCCTGACGCCCACCGCCGCAGCCCAGGCCCCGCTGCAGTCGGTCTACCACTTCACGATCGGACGCCCGCTGGTCGATGCCCGCATCGCCACCACCGCGCCCTATGCCCACCTGCCGGCCGGGCCCCAGCGCCTGGCCGACACCGCAGACAGGAGCACCCCATGAACGATCACCACTTTCAACGCCTGACGCCGGCCCAGGCCGGCGCCTGGCTGCAGGCACGGCCCGACGCGCTGATCCTGGACGCCCGCGAAGCCCGGCATCACGCGATGAGCCACCTGGCCGGCTGCACCCGGCTCGACGGCCGCAACCACGAAGCGCTGCTGATGCGCGAGCGCAAGAGCCGTCCGGTGTTCATCTACTGCTACCACGGCAACGCCAGCCAGACCTGGGCCGGCATGTTCACCGACTTCGGCTTTGGCGAGGTGGCCGACCTGATCGGCGGCTGGAGCGCGGTGGATGGCGCGGGCCGGCTCTATG
>JAYSCA010000725.1:0-1722 GCA_041915165.1 Ideonella sp. | reverse complement strand
ACCCGCTGGTTCATGCCGCCCGACAGTTCATGCGGGTAGGCGCGCAGACGGCTGCGCGCGTCCGGGATCTCGACCTGGTCCAGCAGCTCCAGCGTGCGCTGGCGCAGCGCCGCGCCGCGCAGGCCCAGGTGGGCGCGCAGCACCTCGGCGATCTGGTCGCCCACGGTGTAGGCCGGGTTCAGCGCCGTCAGCGCGTCCTGGAACACCATCGCGATCTCGCGACCGATCACGTGCCGGCGCTCGCGCGGGCGCAGGCCCAGCAGATCGCGGCCCATGAATTCGACCGCGTCGGCCCGCACCTGGCCGGGCGGGTCGATCAGGCCCATCAGCGCCATCATGCTGACCGACTTGCCCGAGCCCGATTCACCCACCAGGCCCAGCACCTCACCGGCGGCCACGTCCAGGTCCAGGCCTTCGACGGCCACCGAGTCGCCAAAGCGCACGCCCAGGTTTCGCACACGCAGCATCAGCGGGCCTTTCGCAGCTTGGGGTCCAGCGCGTCGCGCAGGCCGTCACCCAGCAGGTTCACGCACAGCACCGTGACCAGGATCACCAGACCCGGCAGCATCACCACCCAGGGCGCGCGCACCAGGTAGTCACGGGCGGCCGACAGCATGGTGCCCCACTCCGGCGTGGGCGCCTGCACGCCCAGGCCGAGAAAGCCCAGGCCGGCGACCTCCAGGATGGACGAGGAAAAGCTCAGCGTCGCGTTGACCAGCAGCGGCGCCATGCAGTTGGGCAGCACCGCGTTGAACATCAACCGCGCGTTGCCCGCACCGGCCAGGCGGCTGGCGGTCACATAGTCCTTGGGCAGCTCACCCAGCGCCGCGGCCCGGGTCAGGCGCACATAGCCCGGCAGCGCGCCGATGGCGATTGCCAGCACGGTGTTGATCGCGCCCGGCCCCAGCACGGTGATGACGCAGATGGCCAGCAGCAGACCGGGCAGCGCCAGCATCACGTCCATCACCCGCATCACCGCCGGCGCCAACCAGCGCGGGTGGAAGGCCGCCAGCAGCCCCAGCACCACGCCCGGCAGCAAGGACAGCAGCACCGAGGCCAGGCCGATGCCCAGCGAGATGCGGCCGCCCCACAGCAGGCGCGAGAGGATGTCGCGTCCCAGCTCGTCGGTGCCCAGCGGGAAGCGGGCCTGCCCGCCGGCGTCCCAGACCGGTGGCGTCAGCAGCGCGTCGCGGTACTGCTGCACCGGATCGTGCGGCGCCAGCCAGGGCGCCAGCAGCACGGCCAGGCCGATCAGCGCCAGCACCGCCAGCGCCAGCACCGCGCCGCGGTGGTCGCTGAAGGCGCGGGTGAAATCACGCGCCGCCGCCAGCCGGGCCTGCCAGCGGGCCCAGCCGCCCGGCGCCTGCGCGGCGGAAATCTCGGTCGTGCTCATGCCTGCCCCCGGATGCGCGGGTTGACCACGCCGTAGAGAAGATCGACCACCAGGTTCACCGCGATGAAGGTGCAGGCGGCCATCAGGATGCCGGTCTGGATCACCGGATAGTCGCGCCGGGCGATGGCCTCGATCAGCCACTTGCCGATGCCGGGCCAGGAGAAGATGGTCTCGGTCAGCACCGCGCCGGCCAGCAGGCTGCCGGTCTGCATGCCGATCACCGTCAGCACCGGCACCAGCGCATTGCGCAGGCCGTGCACCACCACCACCCGCCAGGGCGACAGGCCCTTGGCCCGCGCGGTGCGCATGTAGTCCTCGCGCAGCACCTC
>JAYSCA010000724.1:0-1725 GCA_041915165.1 Ideonella sp. | reverse complement strand
CCCGCCGCTTCCAGAAGGTCGACGTGGTCGAGCCTTCTGTCGAGCAGACGGTCGAGATCCTGAAGGGCCTCAAGTCGCGCTTCGAAGAACACCACAGCGTCAAGTACGCGCTGGGGGCGCTGCAGGCGGCGGCCGAACTGTCGGCCAAGTACATCAACGACCGTCACCTGCCTGACAAGGCGATCGACGTGATCGACGAGGCCGGCGCGGCCCAGCGTGTGCTGCCCAAGAGCAAGCAGAAGAAGACCATCACCCGCAACGAGGTCGAGGACATCGTGGCGAAGATCGCCCGCATCCCGCCGGCCAATGTGTCCAGCGACGACCGCGGCAAGCTCAAGAGCCTGGAGCGCGATCTCAAGAGCGTGGTGTTCGGGCAGGATCCGGCGGTCGAGGCCTTGTCCTCTGCGATCAAGATGGCCCGCTCTGGCCTGGGTCGCTCGGACAAGCCGATCGGCGCCTTCCTGTTCAGCGGCCCCACCGGCGTCGGCAAGACCGAGGTGGCCAAGCAGCTGGCCTACATCCTGGGCATTGATCTGATCCGGTTCGACATGTCCGAGTACATGGAGCGCCATGCGGTCAGCCGCCTGATCGGTGCGCCTCCGGGCTACGTGGGCTTCGACCAGGGCGGGCTGTTGACCGAGGCCATCACCAAAAAGCCGCATGCGGTGCTGCTGCTCGACGAAATCGAGAAGGCGCACCCGGATGTCTTCAACGTGCTGCTGCAGGTGATGGACCATGGCACGCTGACCGACAACAACGGGCGCAAGGCCGACTTCCGCAACGTCATCATCATCATGACGACCAATGCGGGGGCCGAGACCATGCAGAAGTCCACCATCGGCTTCACCACCAAGCGCGAGCAGGGTGACGAAATGGGGGACATCAAGCGCCTGTTCACGCCGGAGTTCCGCAACCGCCTGGACGCGATCATCAACTTCCGTTCGCTGGACGAGGAGATCATCCTGCGGGTGGTCGACAAGTTCCTGCTGCAGCTGGAGCAGCAGCTGGCCGAGAAGAAGGTGGAGGTCACGTTCACCGACGCCTTGCGCAAGCACCTGGCCAAGCGCGGTTTCGATCCACTGATGGGCGCGCGGCCGATGCAGCGGCTGATCCAGGACACCATCCGCAAGGCGCTGGCCGACGAACTGCTGTTCGGCCGACTGGTCGACGGCGGCCGCCTGACGGTCGATGTCGATGCCGAGGATCAGGTTCAGCTGGACATCCAGCCGGCCGGCAAGAGCGGGGACAAGCCCAAGGCCGAGGCCACGGCAGCCTGACGCCAAGGTCGCTCGGTAGCGCACAAGAGGGCTCGCTTTCGGCGGGCCCTTTCTTTTGGTCGGTGCCGTGGTGGCAGCCTACGGTGTGCGGCCAGCGCGGTGGGCGGGGTCTTGTCGGAAGTAGTCCGCCAGCAGGGCGTACAGCGCGGGATGGTGCTGACGGAACGGCTGCGGGTTGACGAAGAAGGCTTCGACCGACACGGCAAAGAATTCCTGCGGACCTTCCGCGCCGTACGGATCCAACAGGGTGGGGCGGTCGGCCGCCAGTTGCTGCCGGAATTCTTCCAGGGCCGTGTCCAGCACCCCGATCCAGTGGGCCAGCACCTTGGCGTTGGGCAGGGGCGGGATGCCGTCGGCCTCGCCATTGCACATGTCGATCACGTGGGCGAACTCGTGGATCACCACGTTGTAGCCGTCGATGGCCAGCGCCCCGGCCTCGGCCACGTCC
>JAYSCA010000723.1:0-1730 GCA_041915165.1 Ideonella sp. | reverse complement strand
GCTGGAGGCCGTGCTGTCGCCCACCACCCTGGCGGACCTGTTCGATGCCGCCTGGCGCCATGCCGTGGCCCGCACCGGCGACCCGGCCATCGGCCTGCGCATGACCCCGCGCCAGCCGCTGATCGGCTTGGGCGGCATGGCGCACCTGGTGCTGGCCGCGCCGGACGTGCGCACTGCGCTGTACCAGCTGGAGCGCTTCACGGGGGTGATCTCCCCCACCACGGCGATGAGCCTGGAGATATCGGACAGCGGCGTGCGCATCGGGGTGCAGGTCTCGCCCGGGGCGCGGCCGGCTGCCTTGCAGCGTTCGACTTCATGGCCTACACCGTGTTGCAGGGCATTTGGTGGCTGCTGGGGCAGGTACTGCGGCCGCAGCGCGTCAGCTGCCCGTTCCCGGCGCCCGCCGACCCCCGTCCCTGGGAGGAAGCCTATGGCGCACCGGTGCAGTTCGGCGGCAGCGTCTATGCGCTGGACATGCCGCGCCACCTGCTGGACCTGCCGGTGCCCACCGCCGACCCGATGATCGCCGACCTGAGCGAACAGCTGGCCAGCCGGCTGCTGGCGCAGCAGGGCGGCAGCCTGGTGGCCCGGGTGCGCGAGGCGGTGAGCCGTCAGCTCTCGCGCGGCGACCCGCGGCGCGAGCAGGTGGCGGTCGAGCTGCGCATGAGCGAGCGCACCCTGCAGCGCCACCTCAGTGACCTGGGAACCTCCTTCCAAGACGTGGTGGACGACACCCGCCGCGAGATGGCGCGCCGCCTGCTGGAGGCCGGCAGCGCCACGCCCACCGAGATGAGCTTCGCGTTGGGCTTTGCCGACCCCAGCACCTTCTACCGGGCCTGCAAGCGCTGGTTCGGTTGCTCGCCCAGCGAGTTTCGCTGCGCCTCCTGAACGTCGGGAGAACCCTGTCGGGACCTTTCCCGATGGGTCGCTCAGGCCATGAGCTTGGCCGCTGCGGCCAGTGCAGCGCGGACCGTGCTTGCCGAAGATCAACCCCGCGATATCGACACCTCCTTGCCGGAGTCCCTGACGAGATCGGCGACCTGATCCACAACCATATTTGGAGACAAGCATGAAATTCGCACTGCGCGCCGCGGCCCTGGCTGCCCTGTCCGCCATGGCCCTGTCCGCCTCGGCCATGACCGCCATCGAAGACGACGCCCTGTCCACCGTCAGCGGCCAGGACGGCGTGTCCATCGCCGGTGACCTGAACATCAACATCGGCAGCTTCCAGTACACCGACACGGACATCGACGGCGGTTCCGTGAAGTTCAACGACATCGGTGTGACGGGCATGTTCGTGATGACCATCGACATCCTGGGCAAGAGCGCCTTCGTGTCGAACGTGGCCGACTCGATCGGTGCGCACCTGGGCTACAGCCAGTCGGATGCCAACGAAGCCAAGGCCTATGTGGCTGCGGGCACGCCGCCGACCGGCGCGGGTGGTGTGGCCATCGCCACCGAACTGGGCAAGCTGACCTCGGCCACCTATGACGTCTTTGGTGCCACCACCGGCGCGGCCATCTACGACGGCGCGTCCGACGTGGTCCAGTTCGCCTTCCCGAACGCCCACCTGGACAGCAACCTGGCGCCCAGCGTGACCGTTGGCTCGATCAAGATGGGCAACAGCAACGCCTCCTTCGGCTCGGTGGCCATCAACAACATCGACATGCAAGGCAGCAAGTTCTGGATCTGGGCGCACTGATCGTTCTCTGATCGCTGGAATCCAGTGT
>JAYSCA010000722.1:0-1732 GCA_041915165.1 Ideonella sp. | reverse complement strand
GCGGTTGAGGCGCTCAGCGTCGAACTGCTCGGTGGTCCGGGCCTCCTGCGGGACGCAGGGGTCGGCCGGCAGCTCCCGCGCCTGCACCGCCAGCTTCTCGATGGCCTGCCACAGCAGCGCGATCTGATGCTCGTGCGAGGAGGCGTTGTCGATCAGGCCCTTCATCGCCTGCGCCACCGGGTCGTCGCCACTGGTCAGGCCATAGGCCGAGAAGCCCATGCGCGCGGCCGCGGCCTCGCGCTTGGCATCCGCCTCGGCCTGGATGATGCGAGCGGGGTTGCCCACCGCCGTCGCGCCAGCCGGCACCGGCTTGGTCAGCACCGCGCCGGAGCCCACGCGCGCGCCGGCCCCGACGGTGAAGCCGCCCAGCACCGCCGCATTGGCACCGACGATCACGCCGGCCTCCAGCGTCGGGTGGCGCTTGGCACCCTTGACCAGCGAGGTGCCACCCAGAGTCACGCCCTGGTAGATCGTGCAGTCATCGCCGATCTCGGCCATCTCGCCGATCACCACGCCCATGCCGTGGTCGATGAAGACCCGGCGGCCGATGGTGGCGCCGGGGTGGATCTCGATGCCGGTCAGCCAGCGGGTGATGTGCGAGATGAAGCGGCCGGCCCAGCGCAGGCCGTGCGTCCAGCACCAGTGGGCGCCGCGGTGCAGCGTCAAGGCGTGCAGGCCGGGGTAACAGGTCAGCACCTCCCAGCGGGTACGCGCGGCCGGGTCGCGCTCCAATATGCAGGCAATGTCTTCGCGCAGGCGGGAGAACATGGCGGCTCCGTGGGTCGATGAATTCGGAAAACGAGAAAGCAAACTCAGTGTAGCCGTCTGGCCTGGAGTCCGACTGGGCTCAGGGCTCTTTGCCCTGCTGCGAGGCGAGCTTCTGCATCGCCCGGGCGATGCCGCGCAGGATGTGCACCTCCTCCTGGGTCAGCAACGCGCGGTTGGCCAGCTGGTTCAGGCGCGGCACCAGCTTCTTGGGCGCGGCCGGGTCCAGAAAACCCACGTCCACCAGCGCCTGCTGCCAATGCGCCAGCAGGCCTTGCACCGCCGCGCCGTCCGCCCAGTGCACGGGTGGCGTGCGCGGCTGCACGCCAAAGCCCCCCAGCGCCTGGCGCCAGTCGTAGGCCAGCACCTGCACCGCCTGGGCCAGGTTGAGCGAGCCGTAGGACGGGTCGGTCGGGATCGAGAGACAGGCATGGCAGCGGTAGACGTCCTCGTTGCCCAGGCCGAAACGCTCGCTGCCAAACACGAAGGCCACCCGGTGGCCCTGCGGCGCCAGCTCGGCGAAGTGGGCCCGTGGCGCGAAGGTGGGCGGGCCGAAGTCGCGCGGGGTCATGGCCGTGGCACAGGCCCAGGTGATGCCGTCCAGCGCCTCGGCCAGCGTCGGCACGATGCGGGCCTGGGCCAGCACATCGGTCGCCCCGCTGGCCAGGGCCAGGGTGTCCTCGTGCTGCAGCACGTCGGCAAAGCGCGGGGCCACCAGCACCAGGTCCGAGAACCCCATCACCTTCATCGCGCGGGCCGCCGCGCCCACGTTGCCGGGATGGCTGGTGCGCACCAGCACGAAGCGGGTGCGATCGCCGCCAGGGGCCTCCGGAACGGGGGCCGCGTGAACTTGTGCCGCGGGGGCAGCGGAAGAATCGGAAGGGAGAGACATTGCCAAGGCAGCGCTGCGCGCTAGAATTGCGGGTTTTCCGCAGTGGACGCCATTGTCGCTGCGTTGCTCTTTGTC
>JAYSCA010000721.1:0-1733 GCA_041915165.1 Ideonella sp. | reverse complement strand
CATGCGTGCGCTCATCGACAGCCCCCAGGGCCGGGCCCTGTACGACCGGCGCATGGCCACCGTGGAGCCGGTCTTCGCCAACCTGCGCCACAACAAGGGTTTGCGCCGCTTCACCCTGCGCGGGCAGAAGAAGGTCGACGGGCAGTTCAAGCTCTTCTGCCTGGTGCACAACATCGAGAAGCTGGCCAAGGCTGGGTATGGGATGAGGTGACGGCCGCAGCCAAGGGGCCTGGTCGCCCCGTTGGCGGCCACCGGGCGGGCCAGAGGTCATCGCCGAAGCGCAAAGCCAACCAGTAAACCCACCGCAGGGCAGAAAACAAAACGGCACCCACCAGGGGCGCCGTGTCAGTTCGAGGCTGCAAAACAGGGTTTTGCTACAGCCTCAACGTCGGCGCTCAGCGGGCGGCGAAGCCGTCCGCTGCAGCAAAAGGTTAATCGTCATCTTCTGGCTCCTTTTGCTCCAGCTCCCATGTAGCGCCGTAGTGCTCACGCCAGGCGGACCAACCGCGCGGCATACCCGCCAGCTGTCCGATGGAGCGGTCACGCTGGAACGCGCAGCCCAAACAGACTACGAGCGCGTCGGCCACGTCCGTAGTGGTTCCACAGAGCACTTGCCAGTCTCCGTCATAGTCGTGACTAACACGACGCACTTCGTACCCTTCGCGAACTACCTGCCGCGTCGTGATGGCGACGGCGTTGACAGGGTCCGAGAACGGCCATTCGTCGTCTAGGAATTCGTGCGGATGCGCTGGAACGGTATCCATGACGATTAACTAGTTATATACGTCAGGATTGACGGATAACACCCCGACGTGATGGATAACATTCCAGCGCATTGCAGGCCAAGTGATTGTCGGGATTGATGTTTTCTGCTTGCGTGCAGGATAACATTCCACGCAGCGGCGCCAAAAGCGGCGAAATCCCCCCGTTTGGGGGTGAGCAGGGGCACGGCTTGATCGTGTTCTGGCCGCGGCTCGGCCTGCGCCGGCGGTGATGACCACCGGCCGGCGCAGCGTCTTGTGGGAGGAATTGGGGGGGGAGGCGCCTTCCCAGGCGCCCACGTTCACAGCCCCAGCTTCGCCGGATCCCCGCGCCCGGCCCGCACCAGCGCCGGTTCGTCACCGGTCAGGTCGATCACGGTGGAGGGCTGGCCGGGGCAGCCTGGCGCGCTGATGACGCCGGCCAGCTGCTTCTCGAAGCGGGTGCGGATTTCGTCCGGGTCGTTCAGGGCGTCGGTCTCGCCCGGGGGGATGAAGGTGGCGGCCAGCAGGGGCTGGCCCAGTTCTTCCAGCAGCGCCTGCATGACCGGGTGGTCGGGCACGCGCAGGCCCAGGGTGCGGCGCGAGGGGTGCGAGAGCCGGCGCGGCACTTCCTTGGTGGCTTCCAGGATGAAGGTGAAGGGCCCGGGCGAGCCCAGTTTGACCAAGCGGAACTGGCGGTTGTCCACCATCGCGTAGGTGGACAGCTCGGACAGGTCGCGGCACAGCAGCGTCAGCAGGTGCTTTTCGTCCATCTGGCGGATGCGGCGCAACTGGTCGACGGCGTTCTTGTCGTCGAGCTGGCAGACCAGCGCGTAGCTGGTGTCGGTGGGCACGGCCAGCACGCCGCCCTTCTGGATGAGCTGGACGGCCTGCTTGATCAGCCGGGGCTGCGGGTTTTCGGGGTGAATGTCGAAATACTGAGCCATGCCGACATTGTGTCAGCCTGGGGCGCCGCCGGGCGCCGGGGGCTCA
>JAYSCA010000720.1:0-1748 GCA_041915165.1 Ideonella sp. | reverse complement strand
CGGCAGCGCGTAGGCCGTGGCCCGGATCAGGTCGGCATAGGTGTGGCGCTCATGGGTCAGGTCGGCCCCCAGCACCAGCGCCACCTCGGCCTCCACCTTGGGCTGGATCAGGCCCCCGGCCGGCACCGGTTCGCCGTCACCCACTGCCATGTCGGCGAACAGCATGCCGAAGTCGGGCTGGTCCACGCCCAGCTGGGCCTGCACCGCGGGGGAGGTGAGGCCGATCTTGCGGCCCACCAGGCGGCGCCCCTGCGCCAGCCAGGCCTGCGTGTTGACCTCCTGGATGGCGTAGGCCGCCTCGGCGTCCAGCCGGGCCAGCCGGTCGCGCAGCGGCGCCACCGGCCGGCCGCTGCGATGGGCCTCGAACAACAGCGCGGCCGCGGCCGCCGTGTCCAGAGGACTCGATGCAATCGTGCTCATGTCAAACATCTCCGGATGGGGGTGGCGCATCAGGCCGTCGCGGCCAGCGCCGTGGCCAGCTTGCGCAGGTCGCGGGTCGGGTCGAGCAGCGCGTCGGCGTCGCCCAGCGGCGCGGCGGCGGCCACCAGCTGGCGCGCAGGGCGCATCTCGCGGCCGTTGTCGACGGTGATCGCGCCGACGATGCGTCCGTCGCGCACGCCGAACTGGGTGCGTCGGCCGGCCGCGTCGCCCCGGGTCAGCCAGCGGTCCACCTCGACCTCGCCGGCGACCTGGATGTTGTGCCCGTACTGATCGGTCCAGTACCAGGGCAGGTCGGGCGCGAAGCTGCTGCCGTCAAGCATGGCCCGGGCCACGTGCTCGCCCTGGTGCTGGGCATTGCTCCAGGTCTCCTGGCGCCGGTGGCGGCCGGTGTGGGGGTCGCGCTGGCGGGCCACGTCACCGGCGGCGTAGATGCCGCTGACCGAGGTCATGCCCTGCGCATCGGTCAGGATGCCGTCGTCCACAGCCAGGCCGGCCTGGCGGGCCAAACCGTCGTTGAGCGTGACCCCGATGCCGTAGACCACCAGATCGCCCTCGAAGCGGCGCCCATCGGCCGCCTCCAGCACGATCGCGCCGGCCTCGTCGCGCCCGGCCCGGGTCAGCTCGGCGCCAAAAGCAACCTGCACCCCGTGGGCCAGGTGCAGGTCCAGCAGCGCCTGGGACAGGTGCAGCGGCGCGGCCCGGTTCATCAGCCGGGTGCCGCGCTCGATCACGCAGACCTCGGCGCCCAGCCCGCGGGCACTGGCCGCCACTTCCAGCCCGATCACCCCGCCGCCGACCACCAGCAGGCGCACACCGGCCCGCAGGCGGGCCCGCAGGGCCTCGGCATCGTCCAGCGTGCGCACGGCGAACACGCCCTCGCCCAGGCCGTCGAGCAACGGATAAGGCCGCGCCTGGGCCCCGGTGGCCAGCAGCAGCTTGTCAAAGCCGATGCGCTCACCGTCGGCCAGCGTGACCGTCCGGGCCGACGCATCGAGCGCCGTGACGGCCACGCCGAAGCGGCACTCGATGCGCTGCTGCGCATAGTCGGCCGCGCTGAACAGCGTCGTCTTGGCGCTGGCCGGCGAGACCAGCACTTCCTTGGACAGCGGCGGGCGCTCGTAGGGCAGATGCCGCTCGGCGCCGATCAGCACCAGGCGCCCGTCAAAGCCCAGTCGGCGCAGCGTCGTGGCCGCCACCGCACCGGCCTGGCCACCGCCCACCACCATAAAGCACGGGGCTCCCGGCGCGGGAGCATGTTCCATCACCATCGTCCGTCCTCCTCAGGCCGCCACCGGTTCGGCGCTCAG
>JAYSCA010000719.1:0-1749 GCA_041915165.1 Ideonella sp. | reverse complement strand
TGCAGCCAGCCGCCGCTGCGGCCGATCTGGGGCGCCAGGCTGGCCACGATCACCGCGGTGATCATGCCCAGCAGAAAGACATCGGCCTTGCCGTGCGCGCCCTGGCGGCGGGCGGGGGGGGTGCGGGGTGCCAACAACATGGTGCGGGGTGCGTTCAACAGGATGCGGTTAGGCTAAGGGCTGTGCGCGTGCGCGGCTGTCTGCGCTGCGCCAAGCCATGCCGTCAAACCGCCAAACTGCCCTGTTGCACCGCCCCCAGGCCGAGCGCCGCATCCCGCGCCTGGCCGCGCTGCCTCGGCCGGTGCTGGCCCGGGTGGAGGCGCTGGCGCCCGGCGCCTGGAGCGCGCCGCACCAGCATCCCTGGGGCCAGCTGTCGTATGCAATCGAGGGCGTGCTGCAGGTGGAGACGGCCGATGGCTGCTTTCTGGCGCCGCCCGAGCGCGCGGTGTGGGTGCCCGCCGGGCTGCAGCATTCGATCCACAACATCGGCCCGGCGCAGATGCGCAGCCTGTATGTGCAGGCCGACACGCCCGGCCTGCCCGCGCGCTGCCTGGTGCTGGACATCGCCCCGCTGCTGCGCGAGCTGGTGCTGGCCGTCTGCGGCCTGCCCGAGCGCTACGAGGAAGACGGCCCGGCCGGCCGGCTGGTGGCGGTGACGCTGGACCAGCTGGCCGTGGCCCCGCCCGCCGCGCTGGACCTGCCGCTGCCCACCGACGCGCGGCTGCGCAAGCTGTGCGCCGCGCTGCAGGCCGAGCCGGCCGACCCGCGCACCTGGGCCCAGTGGGGCGAGGCGGTGGGCCTGAGTGAGCGCTCACTGGTGCGGCTGTTTCAAAGCCAGACCGGCCTGACGCCCGGCGCCTGGCGGCGGCGCCTGCGCCTGCTGCTGGCCCTGGGGCCGCTGGCGGCCGGCACCAAGGTGGCCGCCGTGGCGGCCGAGTGCGGCTATGCCTCGCCCTCGGCCTTCATCACCGCGTTCAGCGCCGAGTTCGGGCTGACGCCGACCCAGATGTTCACCCCCCCATGACAGCCAAGGCGTTGCCGGCCATCGACCCGGCCCGCTGCACCGGCTGCGGCCGCTGCGTGGGCCTGTGCCCGCCGCAGGTGCTGTGGCTGGAGAGCGCCGACCCGCGCGGCTGGGGCCCCAAGCACGCGGTGCTGCACGACGCGCCGGACTGCACCGGCTGCGCGCTGTGCGCGGTGCACTGCCCGTTCGACGCCATCCACATGGTGCGCCAGGCGTCCGCACGGCGGACGACGTGAGGTTCAAGAAGGACGCGCGGCTGCCGACATCAGGCATTCCCCCGCAACGACGCGGCACCCGCCCGCCAACCGGCTGAAGCCATGTGGACCGCCCTGCAACGACTGCGCCTGGCCTGGCAACGGCCCGCCCCTGCGGCGGTGGCGGCGCCGTTGGTCGAGCCGGTGACGGCGGATCCCCATCCCCCCGGGCCCCCCCCCGAGGCGCCACCGCCCCCCGACCCGGCGCTGGACCAGCGCTTTGTCGGCCAACTGCTGCGGGCCGGGGCCTGGCACGAGGCCGAGCCCAGCCCGGCCGAGCGCGAGCTGCTGCACCGCCTGGCCGGGCTGGTGGCGCAGCCCCAGTCCACCCCGCTGGTGCCGCGCCGGCCCACCGCCCTGCCCCGGCTGCTGGGCTTGCTGCAGGATGAACGCAGCTCCGCCCGCGCGCTGGCCGAACTGGTGGCGCAGGACCCGGCGCTGCTGGGCGAGGTGATGCGCCTGGCCCATTCG
>JAYSCA010000718.1:0-1760 GCA_041915165.1 Ideonella sp. | reverse complement strand
AGGGGCGCATGTACCTGACCCGGCTGCGGCTTGACCCGCGCAGTGCCCAGGCCCGGCGCGACCTGGCCGACCCTTACGAGATGCACCGCACGCTGGTGCGGGCCTTCGTGGCCGATGCCACCCAGGCTCCGCCGCGTTTCCTGTGGCGGCTGGAACCCACCAGCCCCTGGCGGGCGCCCGAGCTGCTGGTGCAATCCACCCATGCCGCCGACTGGGCGGTGCTGGCCGCGCTGCCAGGCTATCTCCAGACCGAGTGCCCCTGGGCAACCAAGACCCTGACGCTGGATTCCTGGCTGAAGGCCTCGGCCCGTTGCCGCTTCCGCCTGTGGGCCAACCCCACCGTCACCCGGGAAGGCAAGCGCCGTGGCCTGGCCGCCGAAGCCGACCAGCTCGCCTGGCTCCAACGCCAGGGCGCCCGGCACGGCTTTGCCATCGAGACCGTGCTGGTGACCGGGCAGAACCGGCTGGACAGCCGCAAGGGCGATGCCCGGCTGAGCCTGTTGCAGGTGGGCTTCGAGGGCCTGTTGCAGGTGACCGATCCCACGGCCCTGCAGCAGGCGCTGGCGGCAGGCATCGGCCCGGGCAAAGCCTTTGGCTGCGGCCTGCTCAGCCTGGCGCGCTGCCCATGAACCTGCTGCCACCGCTCAAGCCCCTGCCCATGAAAGACCGCATCTCGATGGTCTTTGTCCAGTACGGCCAGGTGGACGTGCTGGATGGTGCCTTCGTGCTGATCGACAAGGCGGGCGTGCGCACCCACATCCCGGTCGGCTCGGTGGCTTGCATCATGCTGGAGCCCGGCACCCGCGTGTCGCACGCGGCCGTCCGGTTGGCCGCCTTGGTGGGCACCCTGCTGGTGTGGGTGGGTGAATCGGGTGTGCGCCTGTATGCCAGCGGGCAACCCGGCGGGGCCCGGGCCGACCGGCTGCTCTACCAGGCCAAGCTGGCGCTGGACGACGAGCTGCGGCTGAAGGTGGTTCGCAAGATGTACGAACTGCGCTTTGGCGAGCCTGCCCCGGCGCGCCGCAGCGTGGAACAGCTGCGCGGCATTGAGGGTGCCCGCGTGCGGGCCACCTACCAGCTGCTGGCCCAGCAGCACCATGTGAACTGGCAGGCCCGCAACTACGACCGCCAGCAATGGGATGCCGCCGACGTGCCCAACCGCTGCCTGTCGGCCGCCACGGCCTGCCTGTACGGCATTTCCGAGGCGGCCGTGCTGGCCGCCGGTTACGCGCCGGCCGTCGGGTTCATCCACACTGGCAAGCCCCTGTCCTTCGTCTACGACGTGGCCGACCTGTTCAAGTTCGACACCGTGGTGCCACTGGCCTTCCGCATTGCCGCCCAGTCGCCGCCGGAGCCGGAACGGGCGGTTCGCCTGGGTTGCCGGGATCTGTTTCGCAGCAGCAAGCTGCTGGAACGCATCATCCCGACCATCGAAGACGTGTTGTCGGCCGGCGGCATTGCGCCGCCCGAAGCCCCCGCGGAGGCGGTGCCCCCCGCCATTCCCAACCCGGACAGCCTGGGTGACGCAGGCCACCGTAGCCAATGAGGTCCACGTGACATTTCTGGTCGTCGTCACCGAGAACGTGCCACCCCGGCTGCGCGGGCGGCTGGCCATCTGGCTGCTGGAGGTGCGGGCCGGGGTCTACATCGGCGATGTTTCGCGCCGCGTCCGGGAAATGATCTGGGAACAGCTGGCCGAGGGCTACGAGGACGGCAACGTCGTCATGGCATGGGCCAGCCCCAGTGAATCCGGCTATGAC
>JAYSCA010000717.1:0-1760 GCA_041915165.1 Ideonella sp. | reverse complement strand
GTAGTTCAGATAGCCGACCAGGTCGGCGGCCGACTGCGCCTCGCGCATCGCCGCCTCGTCGAAGCGGCGTTCCGGATGGGCATGGCCGGCGATCCACTCCCAGCGCAGCGTGGGCTGGTGTTCCTCAAACAGCGCCTCGGCGCTGATGGAGAGGGCCTTCATGGGCCGTGCCGGGTCGGGCTCAGGCGACCGACTTCAGCGGTTCCCAGCGCTGGATCAGCTCGTGCACCGTGGCGGCGTCGGGCGCCGTCTTGAGCTTCTCGCGCATCTCGCGGTCGGACAGCAGCTCGGCGATCTCGGAGAGGATCTCCAGGTGGCGCTGCGTCGCGGCTTCCGGCACGAGCAGGAAGATCAGCAGGCTGACGGGTTCCTCGTCCGGGGCATCGAAGGGGATGGGCTGCTCGACGCGGATCACCGCGGCCAGCGGGTTCTTCAGGCCCTTGACGCGGCCGTGCGGCACGGCCACGCCATGCCCCAGACCGGTGGAGCCCAGGCGTTCACGGGCGAACAGGTTGTCCGTCACCGTGGCGCGGGCAATGGCGTGCTGGTTCTCGAACAGCAGGCCGGCGTGTTCGAACGCGCGCTTTTTGCTGGTGGCTTCCACGCCCACCAACACGTTGGCGGCGGGCAGGATGGCGGCAAGGCGGTTCATGGGCAAATCTCCGGCAACTGAATGAGACTCGGGCGGTCGGGCCGACCCCTGCGTGCCCGAATCCTGGGACTGATCTGCACGCGTAAGGGAGCGGATTATAGAAATCGGCAACCGTTGCGGTGACTTGAGAACGCGCGAGAGCCCCGAACCGTGGACCTGGGTGCTGCATCGCAGCAACAGCGGCCCCAAAAACGAAGCGGCCCCTGGGGGCCGCTGGGTCAGGGATGTTTCGTTTGCGTCACGTCAAGCTCTCGGCCTGACGGCGGGCCGGTTCGTGATGGTATTCACGGATCCGATCCTTGTGGCGGCAAACTTGTCGGTCCAGCTTGTCGACAAGCTGGTCGATCGCGGCATACAGATCCTCGTGGGACTGTTCCACGAAAATATCCCTGCCCTTGATGTGGAGCGTGACCTCAGCCTTCTGGCGTCGCGCCTTTTCCTTCAGGTTCTCCACCATCAGCAGCACGTTGACATCGACGACTTGGTCGAAGTGGCGTGTGATGCGATCCAGCTTGGTGCGCACGTATTCGCGCAGGGCCGGGGTGACCTCCAGGTGATGTCCGCTGATCGTCAGGTTCATCGAGGACTCCTTTCTCAGGACAGGATGACAAGAGCAGGACGTTTCGCCCTGCGTGGCCGATGACGCCTCGATGACGCCATCGGTTCGATTCAGTGTGCCCATCGGGCCATGCTTTGGCAAGAATGGTCAGGCAGGGAAAGCCCGGTTAGACTTTCCGTTTGGCGTGCACAAACGCACACCGGAACCGGACGCCGGGCCAGGGCCCACTGTCCACCGACAGACCGGTTCCCGCGTTGCCGGTTCCATGCCTTGCGTTTCTTGAAAGAAGAGCATCCTTTGGACACACCTCACCCTCGGTGACCGTCCGCTCCAGCAGCCCACAGGCGCGTGCCGCGCCCGGAGTGCCGGCCGGGGCGAGACGGTCTGAACCCCGCCCCCTCGCCTGCCTGTTCACATGCGCATGCCCCGTTCGTCGCGAGGGGCATGTCGATGCTGGAAGTACCCGATGCTCAATGTCTTCACCCTCGACAAGGGCCGCCTGAGTGGCCGCCTGCTGCAAGAGGAAATCGATTCCGCGGCCGACCTGGC
>JAYSCA010000716.1:0-1763 GCA_041915165.1 Ideonella sp. | reverse complement strand
CGCGGCGCGAAGACATAGCCTTCGCCGCGCACGGTGTCCACCCATTCGGTGCCGGGGCTGGCCTCGCGCAGCTTGCGGCGCAAGCGGGCGATCTGCACGTCCACCGTGCGGTCCTGCGGCCGGTAGGGGCCGGCCTGCACGGCCGCGCTCAGTTGTTCGCGGCTGAGCGGCAGGCCCGGGTGTTCGGCCAGCGCCACCAGCAGCTTGAACTCGGCGCCGGTCAGCACCACCAGCCGGGTGTCGGCCAGCACCTCGCGCCGCACCAGGTCGATCTGCAGCCCGGCAAAGCGCAGCACCGGGGCGCTGCGCACCGGCATGCCGCCGCGCCGCAGCAGGGCCCGCACCCGGGCCACCAGCTCGCGCGGTTCAAAGGGCTTGGCCAGGTAGTCGTCGGCCCCGATCTCCAGCCCCAGCACCCGGTCCATCGGGTCGCCACGGGCGGTCAGCATCACCAGGCCCAGCGTGGGGTGGCTGGCCCGCCAGCGGCGGCACAGTTCCATGCCGTTCGCGTCCGGCAGCATCACGTCCAGCAACACCACCTCGGGCTGCTGGCTGGCCAGGGCCTGCTCGCCGTCGGCGCCGGTCAGCACCTGGTGGGTTTGCCAGCCCTCGCGGCCCAGCAGCTCCACCAGCATGCCGCCCAGCTCGGCATCGTCGTCCACGATGAGGATCAGGGGTTGGGTGCTCATGTGCGGGCGAGGGGGCGGGGGGGAGGGGCCATGGCGCCAGTGTAGGCAGGGTCCGGGCGGCCGCGCACCGCATGACAATCCTGAAACATTTCGTCGTTCCCCGTGGTCTCGCCCGGTCGGGCTGGCGCGTTCAATGAGGGCAAGGGCCGGTGTCTGCCGGCCACCCCATCCACGAACCGCAAGGAGCGAAGACATGGTTTCCTCTCGTCATTCCCACCCGACCCCCCGTTCGCTGAACCGCCTGCTCGCGGTTGGCCTGGTGGCCCTGGCCATCCTGCCGCTGGCCAGCGTGGCCCAGGCCGCACCGCGTCTGCGCAGCCACGGCACCACCGTGACCGGTCCCGAAGGCAACACCGCCAGCCGCACGGTGCAGCGTCAGGGCGGGCAGGTGGATGCCACCACCACCGGCTTCCGTGGCCGCGCTTTCACCCGCCAGGCCCAGCACAGCGCCACCGGCAGCAGCTCGACGATCACCGGCGCCAACGGCCAAACCGCCAGCCGCGACGTGACTCGCGGGGATGGCCAGGTCAACGGCACCGTGACCGGCCCGAACGGCCAGAGCGCCACCCGTGACGTGACCCGCGACGCCGGCGGCGCCACCGCCACCGTGACTGGCGCCAACGGCCAGACCTATTCGCGCACCACCACCCGGGCCGATGGCACCGGCAGCAGTACGGTGACCGGCCCCAACGGGCAGACCGGCACCGTCACCACCACCCACCCCTGAGCCGGGCGCGGCCGTGGGGGCGCCCGACCTGAGCGGGCCCGTGCCGCGTCTGCTGGGGGCGTCTTGCTGACGGCGCTGACGGCGCTGGCGGTGCTGGCGGTGCTGGGGGGTGTCGCTGAACCTGCGCTACCAGTTCTGGCTGCACGCGGCCTGACTGCCCCACCTGGGGCCGCTGGCGTGGGTACTCAACACCCCGCGCGTGCACCATGCAGCAACCCGCGCTACGGCCTGGCCGGCCGGCCCCGCATCGACAACCCGCTGCGGCTGGCGCTGAGCGAGTGGCGCCTGCTGGCCCGAACCACTCCGGCGTCTCTCTCCTCCACCATCTGATGTTTCAGAGGCCTCCT
>JAYSCA010000715.1:0-1763 GCA_041915165.1 Ideonella sp. | reverse complement strand
CGTCTGGTGCAGGTCCTGCCAGCGCCGCCCGCCCAGGGCGCGGATCGCGCCGTTGAACGAGGTGGCGGCCAGGGGCAGCATGGCCAGCCAGGCGGCGGTGCCCACCAGGATGAAGGGCCGCTTGGCCACATCGTGGAGCAGGGCGGCGCCGTCCAGCCCCTGGTCCAGCCAGGCATAGGCCAGCCAGTGCAGCGTGCCGTAGAGGAAGGTGGCCACACCCAGATTGCGCCGCCAGCGCAGCAGCGCATGCCAGCCGGTCCAGGCGCGCAGCGGCGAGACCAGCAAAGTCAGGCACAGCAGACGCAGGGTCCAGTCGCCCAGCCCGCGGATCAGGGCTTCGGCGGGGTTGGGCCCCAGCGTGTCGTGCCAGCCCTGCCAGAGCAGCCCGGCCGCCGGCCAGGCCAGCAACACCCACAGCAGCGGCTTGGCCGCCGGATGCAACAACCAGCGGTTCATCAGTAGTACTTCTTCAAGTCCATGCCCGCGTAGAGCGAGCCCACCTGGGCTTCGTAGCCGTTGAACATCAGGGTCGGCCGCTTGCGGGCAAACAGTCCGTCCTCGCCGATGCGGCGCTCGCTGGCCTGGCTCCAGCGGGGGTGGTCCACCCGCGGGTTGACGTTGGCATAGAAGCCGTATTCGCTGGGGGCCGCCCGGGTCCAGCTGCTCACCGGCGGTTGCTCGACCAGGCGGATCTTGACCAGGCTCTTGGCGCTCTTGAAGCCGTACTTCCAGGGCACGACCAGACGCACCGGGGCCCCGTTCTGCTGGGGCAGCATCTCGCCATACAGGCCCAAGGCCAACAGGGTGAGCGGGTGCATCGCCTCGTCCAGGCGCAAACCTTCGCGGTAGGGCCAGTCCAGCACGCCGCTGCGCAGGCCGGGCATCTGGGCCGGGTTGGCCAGGGAGATGAACTCGACGTACTTCGCGTTGCCGGTCGGTTCCACCTGCCGCAGCAGCTGCGCCAGGGAGTAGCCGACCCAGGGGATGACCATCGACCAGCCCTCGACACAGCGCAGGCGGTAGATACGCTCTTCCAGCGGGGCCAGTTTCAGCAGGTCATCCAGGCCGAAGCTGCGCGGCTTGTGCACCGCGCCTTCGATGCTGACCGTCCAGGGCCGCGTCTGCAGCGAGCCCGCCAGCCGGCTGGGGTCGCTCTTGTCGGTGCCGAACTCGTAGAAGTTGTTGTAGCGGGTGGCGTCGGCGTAGGTCGTTGGCCGGTCCATCACGATGGCGCCGGCCACGCTGGAGCGGCTGGCGGCCAGCCGGGGCAGCTGGCCCGGGCCGCTTGCGGGCTGGGCCAAGGCCTCACGGGCCGCCCAGGTGACCAAGCCGGTGCCCGCCAGGGCCGCGGTCTGCAGCCATTGGCGCCGGCTTTGCCAGGCCTCGCGCGGGGTGATCTCGGAGGAGATCGGGTGGCGGTAGCCGCGGTCTTTCAGGGGATGCATGGTGAGTCCTCCAGGAGGGGCGGCGCATTGCCGCCGGGCAGGGTGTCTCCATGAGTCGCGCCTGCCGCCTTCACCTTACGACCGGGGCACGCCCGGCAAGTTCAGCCCAACTGCTGCTTCAGGAACGCCAGCGTGCGTTCCAGGGCCAGCGCGGCGGCCTCGGCGTCGTAGCGGTTGGTCGGCACGCGGTGCGGGTCCACCTGGGTCTCGTTGGCGAAGGCGTGCATCGCCTCGTAGGTGTGGACGGTGGTGGGCACACCGGCGGCCTTCAGCTTGGCCTCCAGGGCCGGCACCTGGGTGATCGAGAAGAAGGCGTCC
>JAYSCA010000714.1:0-1769 GCA_041915165.1 Ideonella sp. | reverse complement strand
ACTGCCGTCCGCGCTGCGGTCCAGCAGCCGCAAGGCCTGGTCCCACTGCCCCTGCAGCACCGCCTGCTGCAGCTCGCCCCGCTGGGCGGCATCCTCGCTGGCGCGTTGGGCCAGGCGTTCCAGCACCGGCCGGGCCCGGGCCGGCAGGCTGGCCGTGGCGGCCGGGCCGCCCTCCTCGGCCCAGGCCTGGGCGTAGTTCTCGGGCGTGGGCTCCAGCTGGGCCACGGCCAGACGGCGCAGCGCCGCCTTGGCGATCTGGGCCGGTGTCAATTCGGTGTTCAGGTTCATCTCGGGGCTGGAAGGCAGCGCCCCATGCACAGGCTCAGTGAGGGGCGGCCGGATGGGTGGGGGCCGAGCCCAGGGCCAGCGGCTCCATGGCCACCATCGCACTGGGCGCCGCCACATGCTGGGCCACCCAGGCCGGCAGGTCGGCGCCAGGCATGGGACGGCTGATCAGGTACCCCTGCATCATGCGGCACTGCAGGCTGCGCAACAGGTTCATCTGCGTGGTGTTCTCCACACCCTCGGCCACCACGCGCAGGCTGAGCGCCTGGGCCAACGAGATGATCAGGTGGATCACCTCGCTCGCCTTGGGCTCGCGCCCGAGCTTGTTGACAAAGGAACGGTCGATCTTCAGTTCAGAGATCGGCAGTTCGGTCAGATACTGAAGCGAGGAATACCCGGTGCCGAAATCATCCACCGAGATCTGCACCCCCACCTCGTTGAGGCGGTGCAGCGTGGGCAGGATGCTCTGCAGGTCCTTCATCAGGCTGCTCTCGGTGATCTCGAGCAGCAGCATGCGGTGCGGGATGCCGTAAGGCTTGACGGCGGCGTGGATCAGGTCGACCAGGTCCTGGCGCAGGAACATGCGGCTGGGCATGTTGACCGCGATCGACTCGGAGAACCCAAAGGCCTGCTGCCACTCGTGCGCCTGCCGGGCCGCCTCGCGCAGCGCCCATTCGGACAGCGGCACGATCAGGCCGGTTTCCTCGGCCAGCGGGATGAACTCGTTCGGGGGCACCAGCACGTCGCCGCGCTTCCAGCGCATCAGCGCCTCCAGCCCCATCAGCTGACCGCTCTGCGCATCCACCTTGGGTTGGTAGTAGAGCACCAGCTCGTTGCGCTCGATCGCCTTGTGCAGCGCGGTCTCCAGCTCCAGCTTCTCGCGGTCGCGCACCGCCAGGTTGGGGGTGTAGACCACGGCACCATTGCGACCCCGGTCCTTGGCGGCGTACATCGCCACGTCGGCGTTGCGCATCAGGTCGGCCACGGTCTGGCCGTCGCGCGGGTAGATGGCAATGCCCACACTGGCGGTGGCGAAGAACTCCTGGTCGGCCACGTAGACCGGCTGGCGCAAGGCCTCCAGGATGCGCTGGGCGACCCGCCCGGCATCGCGCTCGTCGTCCACTTCGGGCAGCAGGGCCACGAACTCGTCCCCACCCAGGCGGCCGACGGCTTCCAGCGCCCGGTGGAAACGGGAGCCGACGGCCTCGACCGTGCCGTCGAAGATCTGGTCGCTGTGGCGCACACAGCTGCGCAGCCGCATCGAGACCTCCAGCAGCAGCTCGTCGCCGGCCGCATGGCCCAGGGTGTCGTTGATGTTCTTGAACCGGTCCAGGTCGATCAGCAGCAAGGCCATCGAGTGGCCCATGCGCCGGGCCTGCTCCAGCGCCCGCTCGGCCCGCCAGTTGAACTGGCGCCGGTTGGGCAGCTGGGTCAGCGGGTCCTTGTTGGCCAGCTTGCGGATGGAATCCTCGGCCTGGTGGCGC
>JAYSCA010000713.1:0-1772 GCA_041915165.1 Ideonella sp. | reverse complement strand
TTCTTGCCATGGCTGAACACACCCTGATCCTGGGCGGCGCCCGTTCCGGCAAGAGCGCCTGGGCCGAACGCCAGGCCGCCGAATGGGCCGCGGCCGATGCCGGCCGCGCGGTGGTGGTCATCGCCACCGGCGAGGCCCGGGACGAAGAGATGGCCGCCCGCATCGCCCTGCACCGGGCCCAGCGCCCGGCCGGCTGGCAGACGGTGGAGGCCCCGCTGGCGTTGGCCGAGGCCCTGGCCGCGGCCGATGGCCCGCAGCGCCTCTTGCTGGTGGACTGTCTGACGCTGTGGCTCACCAACCTGCTGCTGGCCGATCTGCCGGCCGACCTGGACAGCGTGCGCGCGCTGCAACCCGGCCCGCGCTGGCAGGCCGGCCGGGCCGCCTTGCTGGCCACGCTGCCCCAGCTGCAGGCCCGGGTGCTGATGATCGGCAACGAGGTGGGCCACGGCATCGTGCCGCTGGGGGCGGTCAACCGCCTGTTTGTCGATGAAAGCGGCCGCCTGCACCAGGCCCTGGCCGCGCAATGCGCGCAGGTGCGTTTCGTGATGGCGGGCTGCGTGCTGCCGCTCAAGGGTTGAGATGAAGAAGCTGAGTTTCCTTTTCACCGGCCTGCTGGTGTTGGCCGGCGCGGCCCAGGCCAGCGTCAGCGCCCGCGACGACGACGGCCGCACCGTGACGCTGCCAGCCCCGGCGCGCCGCATCATCAGCCTGGCGCCGCACACCACCGAGCTGCTCTACGCCGCCGGCGCCGGCCGCCAGCTCATCGCCACCGTGCGCTATGCCGACTACCCGCCCGAGGCCAAGGCCCTGCCGCAGGTGGGCGACGCCCATGCGCTGGACCTGGAGCGCATCGTCGCCCTGAAGCCTGACCTGATCGTGGTGTGGATGCACGGCAGCTCGGCCCGGCAGATTGAGCGCCTGCGGGCGCTGAAGATCCCCGTCTTCCACAGCGAATCGCACACGCTGGAACAGGTGGGCGATGGCATCCGCCGCCTGGGCGTGCTGGCCGGCACCGAGGACGCGGCCAATGCCGCGGCCAACACCTACGCCCAGCGGCTCACCTCGCTGCGCGTCCGTTACAGCCACCGCACTCCGCTGCGGGTGTTCTACCAGGTCTGGCAGCAGCCGCTGCTGACCCTCAACGACCAGCACCTGATCAGCGATGCGATCCGCCTGTGCGGCGGCGTCAACGTGTTCGGCAAGCAGCCGGCGCTGGTGCCCACCGTCAGCCCCGAGGCCGTGCTGGCCGCCCGGCCGCAGGTATTGGCCACGGCCAACCTCAGCGGCCAGGCCGATGACAGCCTGGCGCTGTGGGCGCCGTTCAGGCAGTTCGAGCCCATCGCCCGCCACCACGTGGTGTGGCTCAACACCGACCTGATCAGCCGCCAGGGCCCGCGCATCGTCGACGGCGCGCAGCAGCTCTGCGAGGGGCTGGACAAGGTGCGCGCCGACCTGGCCGCCAAGCCATGACGGCCCGGCCCTGGCTCGGCATCCCCAGCCGGGCGCTGATGGTGCAGGGCACCACCTCGGACGCCGGCAAGAGCACGCTGGTGGCCGGCCTGGCCCGTTGGCTGGTGCGCCAGGGCGCCAAGGTAGCGCCCTTCAAGCCGCAGAACATGGCCCTGAACAGCGCGGTGACGGTGGATGGCGGCGAGATCGGCCGCGCCCAGGCCCTGCAGGCCCTGGCCGCCCGCGTGCCGGCCACCACCGACATGAACCCGGTGCTGCTCAAGCCCAGCAGCGACACCGGCGCGCAGATCATCATCCACGGC
>JAYSCA010000712.1:0-1775 GCA_041915165.1 Ideonella sp. | reverse complement strand
CAGCGGGCGCAGGTCCAGGATGCACTCGTGGGCCACGCCGCCGCCCTTCACGCCGGCCACACCGCCGCTGAAGCGGATCTCGTAGTGGTCGGCCAGCTGGGCGGCCACGTAGTTGGCGTTCAGGATGGCGGCCTCGGTGGCAGCGGTCAAGCCCTCGGTGCCCATCATGCGGATGTACATCCAGCTGATCGGCAGCACGGCGGCATTGCCGTAAGGCGCGGCCGCCACGGCGCCAACACCGCCGGCGTGCGGCTGTCCACCGGTCACATGGCCGGGCAGGAAAGGCACCAGGTCCTCCACCACGCAGACGGGGCCGACGCCGGGGCCGCCACCGCCGTGCGGGATGCAGAAGGTCTTGTGCAGGTTCAGGTGGCTGACGTCACCGCCGAACTGGCCGGGGGCCGCCAGGCCCACCAGCGCGTTCATGTTGGCGCCGTCCACGTACACCCGGCCACCGTACTGGTGGACCATCGCGCACAGTTCCTTCACCGCCTGGTCGTAGACACCGTAGGTGGAGGGGTAGGTGATCATGATGGCGGCCAGCTTGTCGGCATGCTGTTCGCACTTGGCCTTCAGGTCGGTCAGGTCCACGCTGCCGTTGGCATCGCACTTGACGACGACGACCTGCAGACCGGCCATCATCGCGCTGGCCGGGTTGGTGCCGTGGGCGCTTTCCGGGATCAGGCAGATGGTGCGGTGGCTGTCGCCGCGGCTGTCGTGCCAGGCGCGGATGGCCAGCAGGCCCGAATACTCGCCCTGCGAGCCGGCGTTGGGCTGCAGGCTGACGCCGGCATAGCCGGTGGCCTGCACCAGCCAGTCGCACAGCTGGGCATTCAGCTCGGCGTAGCCCGCCAGCTGGTCGGCCGGGGCGAAGGGGTGGATTTCGGCGAACTCGGGCCAGGTGATGGGGATCATCTCGCTGGTCGCGTTCAGCTTCATCGTGCACGAGCCCAGCGGGATCATGCTGCGGTCCAGCGCCAGGTCCTTGTCCGAGAGCTTGCGGATGTAGCGCAGCATCTCGGTTTCGCTGTGGTGGCTGTTGAAGACCGGGTGGGTCAGGAAGCTGCTGCTGCGCTGCAGCTCGGCCGGCAGGCGCAGGGCCACGCCGCTGACGAAGGGCTCGACGCTGGGCAGCAACGCACCGTTGGCGAACAAGCCCCACAGCGCCAGCAGATCGGCGCGGGTGGTGGTCTCGTCCAGGCTGATGCCCACGCTGGTGGCGCTGGCGCGGCGCAGGTTCATGCCCGCGGCCACGGCGGCGGCCAGCACGGCCTCGGTGCGCTCGCCGGTCTGCACTTCCAGGGTGTCAAAAGCCTCTTCGTGCGTGAGCGTGGCGCCCAGCTGCTTCAGGCCCTCGGCCAGGAGGGCGGTGTAGCTGGCCACGCGCCGGGCGATGCGCTGGAGGCCTTCCGGGCCGTGGTAGACGGCGTACATGCTGGCGATGACGGCCGGCAGCACCTGCGCGGTGCAGATGTTGGAGGTGGCCTTCTCGCGGCGGATGTGTTGCTCGCGGGTCTGCAGCGCCAGGCGGTAGGCCGGGGCGCCGTGGCTGTCCACGCTGATGCCGACCAGACGGCCGGGCAGCGAGCGCTTGAACTCGTCCTTGCAGCCCAGGTAGGCGGCGTGCGGGCCGCCGGCCCCCATGGGCATGCCGAAGCGCTGGGTGCTGCCCAGGGCGATGTCGGCGCCTTGTTCTCCCGGCGGCGTCAGCAGCGTCAGGGCCAGCAGGTCGGCCGCCACGATCAGCAAGCCGCCCTGGGCATGCACGGCGTGCG
>JAYSCA010000711.1:0-1781 GCA_041915165.1 Ideonella sp. | reverse complement strand
GCGCAGACCTTTGCCGGGCCGGTGGCGGTCTGGGGCCGGCGGGCCTGGCCGCCGGCCGAGCCGGGGCGGCTGCTGCGGGTCGAGGACGGCTTTCTGCGCTCGGTCGGCCTGGGCGCCGATCTGGTTCAGCCCCTGTCCTGGGTGATCGACGGCCGCGGGCTGCATTACGACGCCCGCCGACCGTCTGACCTGGAGCACGCGCTGGCACAGGGGGCGTGTGATGGGGCGCTGCGGGCCCGTGCCCAGCGCCTGCGCGAACGGCTGGTGGCCGCCGACCTGACCAAGTACAACGTGGGGCAGGGGGGCTGGCAGCGTCCGCCGGGCGACAAGCCGGTGGTGCTGGTGGTGGGGCAGGTGGAGTCCGATGCCTCGCTGGCGCTGGGGTCGCCCCGGATCCGCACCAACCTGGGCTTGCTGCAGGCCGTGCGGCGTGAACGGCCAGAGGCCTGGCTGGTCTACCGGCCGCACCCCGATGTGGTGGCACGGCTGCGGGCCCGGGGCGCGGACGAGGACGAGGCCGGGCGCTGGTGCGATGAGATCGCCGCGGATCCGCCAATCACCGCTCTGCTGCCACAGGTGGACGAGGTGCATGTGCTCACTTCGCTGGCGGGCTTCGAGGCCTTGCTGCGGGGGCGGCGGGTGGTCTGCTGGGGGCTGCCCTTCTATGCCGGTTGGGGCCTGACCGAGGACCGCCTGCCGACGCCCCGGCGCGGGCGGCTGCGTGACCTGGACGAACTGGTCGCGGCCGCGCTGATCCAGTACCCCACCTATGTCAGTCGGCGCACCGGGCACTTCACCACCCCCGAGGGGGCGCTGGACGAACTGCTGGCCTGGCGGGCGGAGGCGGCATCGGCCCCGGCGCAGCCGTCCGGTTGGCGCCGGCTCTGGCGGTCGGTCCGCCGGGCCGTGCTGCGCGAAATGGTCGCCTGGCGGCGCCGACAGGTGCCAGAAGAAGGCGACTTCGTGAGAAATGGTGATGAATTCCCGCCAGGACCTTTGATTTAGGGGATGGTCAGTCCAGTGGGGCTCCCGCAGACTCGGTTCATCCTCGATCGGCAAAGCGGATTCTCGGCATGGCAGGGGCAAGGCGAGATGACGGCTTGGCTGAAAGGCCCGCAGTACCATGGTCCCGCACTCTCTTCAAGAACTGCTGTCGCACGACCGCACCCTGCTGCTCCAAGGTCCAATGGGGCCCTTCTTCGCCCAGCTGGCCCAGGTGCTGCGGGCGCATGGGCAGCAGGTCTGGAAGGTGAACTTCAACGGCGGGGATGAGCTCTACTTCCCGCCCGCCGAAGGGGTGCTCCGTTTCGATCGCCCCGGCGCCGAGTGGCCCGAGTACCTGCGCGGCCTGCTGCAGACCCACACGATCGACGCCCTCGTGCTGTTCGGCCAGACCCGACGCCTGCACGAGCAGGCCCTGACCCTGGCCGCGTCGCTGGGGGTGCGGGTCTTCGTCTTCGAGGAAGGCTACCTGCGGCCCGATTACGTCACCTTGGAGGTGGGCGGCGTCAACGCCGATTCCGCGCTGCCGCGCGACACCGCCTTCTACCGGGCCCAGGAACGCCAGGACGAGCCCGATCCCCTGCCCACCGGGCAGAACTTCTGGGGGGTGGCCGAGCTGGCCATGCGCTACGGCTGGGCCTTGTGGCGCGCTCGGGCGCAGTTCCCTCATTACGAACACCACCGTTGTCTGCACCCGGTGCGCGAAGGCAGCCGCTGGTTGCTGGGCGGTTGGCGCAAGTGGCACAGCCGCTGGACGGAGCGCCACATGCAGGACTTCC
>JAYSCA010000710.1:0-1787 GCA_041915165.1 Ideonella sp. | reverse complement strand
CGTTCTTCATGTCGGCGTCGGTCAGCGGCGCGGCCATGCCATTCATGATGGGGTTGGAACGCTTGCCGGCCTTGAATTCGGTCAGCTGCTTGACCAGGTATTCGGCGTGCTGGCCTTGCAGGATGGGGTAGGTGGCCAGACCCCGGGTGCCATCGCTGGTGTGGCAGGCACCGCAGGTGGCGGCGATCACTTGGCCGCGGGCCAGATCCGGCTTGGACGGAGCGGCGGCCTCGGCGGCAAGGGCGGGCGCCGACATCAGGGCTGCGAGCACGAGGGAGCTGGCGAACGCGACAGGAGACTTCATTCGGAGGGCCTCGGGATTTGTGGATGTTCTGGGTGCAGGTTTGCTGTACGGAAGACAGCAATCAAACCAGGGGATTTTACAATGCGCTATGCGTGAAACCTCCAGCCAAAAGCGCGCGGATCTGTCCGAGCTCAAACACCCTGCATTGGCATGGGCCCACAGTGCTCGTTTCCTGACCACCGCCAGCCAGCTGAACCAGCTGCCGCCGGGGGATCTGGGCGAGATTGCCTTCGTGGGCCGCAGCAATGCCGGCAAATCCACTGCCATCAATGCACTGGCCCAGCGGCGCCAGTTGGCCTTCGCCTCCAAGACGCCGGGGCGTACGCAGCATATCAACCTGTTTGCGCTGGGGCCACGCGAGGCGCCGGATGCCTACCTGGCCGACCTGCCGGGGTACGGCTATGCCACCGTGTCGCGCACGGAGAAGGTGCGCTGGCAGCAGGTGATGGCCGATTACCTGGAAGTGCGGCGCAACCTGAATGGCGTGGTCTTGCTGGTGGACAGCCGCCTGGGCCTGACGCCGCTGGACGAGCGGCTGCTTGACTTCGTGGCGCCGCGAATCAACACCGGCGCGGTCAAGCTGCTGGTGGTGCTGACCAAGGCCGACAAGCTCAACCGCCGCGAACAACAGGCCGCGCTGACCCAGGTGCAGAACCAACTGGGAGAGCGGGTCACCGAGCAGGCCGATGTGGGCATGCTGCTGTTCTCGGCCACCAAGCAGCAGGGCTTGGTCGATCTGGCCGAAACCATCCACGGCTGGGTGCATCAAGCCCCGGCGCAGGCCCAGCCCGCCGACGAGGTCGACACCCCGCCCGCACAGGACTGAGGCTCAGGGTCGCCCGATCACCAGGGCCAGGCCGGCGGTGCCGCGGGGCGCCCAGGTCAGGCCCAGGTACATCGGGCCCAGCCCGGTGTCGGCGCCCAGGTAGACGCTGCCGCCGTAGCGCAGGCCATTGAGGCGCATGTCGTGGTAATTCAGCCAGGCATCGCCGGCTTCCATGCTGGCGCCGACGAAGAAGCCGCGCGCGAACACCGGGGTCTCGGCCAGGCGCATGTACCAGTTCAGCCGGCCGAACACCATCGCGTTGCCCGAGACCTGCCCGGGCTGGTAGCCCGACAGCTGTTGGAAGCCACCGAGTGCATAGCGGCCGACGCTGGACGGCGAATGGGTGTTGGCCACCTTGGCTTCGCCATGCACCGTGAGGGTCTGGCGGCCCCAGCTCATGGCGGCCGTGGCCTGGCTGTCCAGCCAAGCCAGGGTGCTGCTGTCCTGCTGGTGGCGCGTGCCGAGCAGGGCCTCTGATTCGACGCGGTAGCCCCGTTGGGGGAAGTTGGCGTAGTCGAGCTGGTCCACCACCAGGCGGGTGCGCAGACCGACCTCCTGCCAGGTTTCCGCGGTGTTGGCGACGGTCTGGTCGCTGCCGGCCAGCAGTGGCACGCTGCGGGCGGCCTGGAACACGGCGCCCAGGCGCAGCTCGCCCAG
>JAYSCA010000709.1:0-1789 GCA_041915165.1 Ideonella sp. | reverse complement strand
GATCGGCGGCGCCCGCCGCGACGAGGAAAAGGCCCGCGCCAAAGAACGCATCTTCTCCCACCGCGACAGCTTCGGCCAATGGCAGCCCAAGGCCCAGCGCCCCGAGCTGTGGACCCTGTTCAACACCCGCTTGCAACCCGGCGAGCACTTCCGCGTGTTCCCTATCAGCAACTGGACCGAGCTGGACGTGTGGCAGTACATCGAGCGCGAAAAGATCGCCCTGCCTAGCCTGTACTACACCCACAAGCGCGATGTGGTCGAGCGCAAAGGCCTCTTGGTGCCCGTCACCGACCTGACCCCTGCCAAGGAAGGCGAAACGGTAGAAAGCCGCGACGTGCGATTCCGCACCGTGGGCGACATCACCTGCACCTGCCCGGTGGAAAGCCTCGCCGCCAGTGCCGCCGACATCGTGATCGAGACCCTGCAGGCCGACGTCAGCGAACGCGGCGCCACCCGCATGGACGACAAGACTTCCGAGGCTTCCATGGAGAAGCGCAAGAAAGACGGGTACTTCTGATATGACAACCGCTACCAAATTCATAGCTACTAACGCAACAAATACGGGGGCTGAGGCCGAATTTGATACCCATGGTGCGCTCAAATTCATCACCTGCGGCTCCGTGGACGACGGCAAGAGCACGCTGATTGGCCGCCTGCTGGTGGACAGCCGCTCGGTGCTGCAAGACCAGCTGGCCAACGTCTCCAAGAGCGGCGAGGCCGACCTGGCGCTGTTCACCGATGGTTTGTCGGCCGAGCGCGAACAGGGCATCACCATCGACGTGGCCTACCGCTACTTCGCCACCCCGACACGCAAGTTCATCATCGGCGACGCACCGGGCCACGTGCAGTACACCCGCAACATGGTCACCGCCGCCAGCAGCGCCCACGCCGCCGTGGTGCTGGTGGACGCCACCAAGCTGCAATGGAACGTGGACGGCCTGGTGGAGTTGCTGCCGCAGACCCGCCGCCACAGCCTGCTGGTGAACCTGCTGCGCGTGCCTTCCATCATCTTCGCCGTCAACAAGCTCGACGCCCTGGGCGATGACGCTGGCAAAGCCTTCGCCAAGATCCGCGAGGCCCTGCTGACCTTTGCCGAGCACGCCAACATCGCCGTGACCGCCACCATCCCCATGTCGGCCCTCAAGGGCGACAACGTGGTCACCGCCGCCACCGAGGGCTGGTGCGGCTACACCGGCCCCAGCCTGCTGGCGCTGCTGGAGCAGCTGCCTGTGACCGCCGCCGAGACCGATGTGCCGTTCTCCTTCCCGGTGCAATGGGTCGAGAAGTTCTCGGGCTCGAGCGACACCTCGCAAGGCCGACGCGTGTTCTGGGGCCGTGTGGCCACGGGACAGGTGCATGTGGGTGACGCCGTCACCGTGCTGCCCAGCGGCCAGAGTGCCAAGATCGCCCAGGTGCTGGACCACGCACGCAACCCAAAGGAAGTGCACGCGGGTCACAGCGCGGGCATTGTGCTCGACCGCGAGGTGGATGTGTCGCGCGGTGACTGGCTGCTGGCCCAGGTCACGCCGACAGCCGACCCTGCCGACGAGTTCGCCGACACACCCAAACCCCATGCCTTCCTGCAGCCCGCACGCGAAATCAAGGCGACCGTGGCCTGGATGGACGACGAGCCGCTGATCGCCGGGCGCGTCTACTGGGCGTTGCACGGCCACCGCTGGATCAAAGCCAAGGTCAAACGCATCGTGCACAGCCTGGACGTCAACACCCTGGAAGAGCATGACGCGCAGAGAATCGAGCCCAACGCCATCGGCCACATCGAACTGACACT
>JAYSCA010000708.1:0-1790 GCA_041915165.1 Ideonella sp. | reverse complement strand
CCTCTACCCCAACGGCGTGCGGCTGGACGACAGCATCGAGGCGGCCGAGGCCATCGGCATGCGCTTTCACGCCGCGCGCGGCAGCATGAGCGTGGGCGAGAGCGCCGGCGGCCTGCCACCCGATGCGCTGGTGGAACGGGAGGACGCCATCCTGGCCGACACCCGGCGCCTGATCGAGACCTGGCACGACGCCAGCCGCTTCAGCATGCGCCGCGTGGTGGCCGCGCCCTGCTCGCCGTTCTCGGTCAGCCGCGAGTTGATGCGCGACTCGGCCGAACTGGCCCGCAGCTACGGCACCCGGCTGCACACCCACCTGGCCGAGAACGACCACGACATCGCCTACAGCCGCGAGAAGTTCGGCATGACGCCCACGGAATACGCCGAGAGCCTGGGCTGGCTGGGCGACGACGTCTGGCATGCCCACTGCGTCAAGCTCGACGGCGCCGGCATCGCCCGCTTCGCCGCCACCGGCACCGGCGTGGCGCACTGCCCCTGCAGCAACATGCGCCTGGCCTCGGGCATCGCCCCCGTGCGCCGCATGCTGGACGCTGGCGTGCCGGTGGGCCTGGGCGTGGACGGCAGCGCCAGCAACGACGGCGCCCACCTGCTGGGCGAGGCCCGCCAGGCCCTGCTGCTGGCGCGGGTGGGGCGTTCGTTGGAACCCTTCGGATGCGACCATGGGCCGGCCGAGATGACGGCGCGTCACACCTTGGAAATCGCCACCCGCGGTGGCGCCCGGGTGCTGGGCCGCGACGACATCGGCCATCTGGCGCCGGGCATGGCGGCCGACCTGGCCTTGTTCGACCTGCGCACGCTGGCCCTGGCCGGCGGCGCGGTGCACGACCCGCTGGGCGCGCTGCTGCTGTGCGCGCCCAGCCAGGCGGCCTACACCGTGGTCAATGGCCGGGTGGTGGTGCGCGAAGGCCAGCTGGCCACGCTGGAACTGACGCCGCTGCTGGCGCGGCACAACGCGCTGGCCCGTCAGCTGGCCTGCTGACGGAAGGCCATCACCGCCTGGTTGCGCAAGGTGCGCAGCTGGGCCAGCACCTGCTCGCCCAGGGCCAGGGTGTGCGGGGGCAGCAGGTCGGCGTAGATCATGCCGAAGGGCACCTGCTTGACCGTCAAGGGCAGCACCAGGAAGGAACGGGCCTTCACCGAGCGGTGGAACCAGTCCGGCAAGGCCTCGGCGATGGCGCCGGTGCGGGTGTCGACGATCAGCGTGTCGGCACCGCGCTGGCAGACGGCGGTGAACAGGTCGGGCGTTTTCCCGGCCGGCACCTGCAAGGGCACCCGGAACACCTGGCAGAGGGCCTCGACGTTCTCGCCCAGGCCGAAGCGGCCGGTCAGCTGGTCGCCCTTGGCGTCCCGCAAGCAGAACACCACGCGGGAGAAGCCCACCGCGCGGTACAGGGTTTCCAGCACCATGCGCAGCACCTGGCTCAGGTCCACCTGGTCGTTCACCATCGCCTGGGTGACATCGGCGATGCCTGCGGTCAGCAGCGACTGCACCAGGGCACCGTCCTGGGCGGCCTGGGGCAGGCGCAGCGTGGGTTCCACCGGGTCGGGCAGCGCGTCCGGCGGCAGGGCCGTGGCCTCCAGCGCCAGGTCCAGCGGCGCCTCGTCGGACGGGGCCGTGACCGTGGGGGTGTTCAGCCACTGGCGCACCGGGGAGTCGCCCGACAGGGACAGGGCGCTGGCCTGGACGAAATCGCCCACCTGCTCGCGCGCCTGGCGCACCGCCTCGGCCACTGACGCCGTGTCCAAGGCCAGGGCGGGCGCATGGCGGGCCG
>JAYSCA010000707.1:0-1801 GCA_041915165.1 Ideonella sp. | reverse complement strand
GCCGGGCAGCGAAAGCCCGACAGGCGCCAGTGGGCCGCGCGGCCCAGCAGCGCGAGGCGGGCCCGCCAGGAGAGCTCGCGCCAACCCAGCACGCCGCGCAGAAAGGCCGGCACGGCCGGCCCGGCCGGCAGCCGCAGGCCGCCTCCCGCCGGCGGGACCAGCGCCAGGGGCTGGCGGTGCAGCACCGTGTCGGGGGCCACGCCCACCCGGCGCATCAGCGCCAGCGTGTCCCGGTAGGCGCCGATCAGGATGTGCTGGCCGTTGTCCAGTTCCAGCTCGTCCTGGGCCGTGCTGCGCGCCCGTCCACCCGGCTGCCCGGCCATGTCGAACAAGGTCACGGCCCAACCGGCCTCCACCGCCTCGACGGCTGCCGCCAAGCCGGCCCAGCCGGCGCCGACGACGGCCAGCCGGACGGGCGGACGGGCGCTGGCCGGGCTCACCGGCCCCGCCACTGGGTCTTGAAGGCGATCCAGAGCTTGCGCAGCGGCGTCAGCGAGATGCGCTGGTGCAGCACCTGGAAGCCGCCGCGCTCGATCTCCCGCAGCAGGTCGCGGTAGATGAAGGCCATCATCAGGCCGGGCTTCTGGGCCTTGCGGTCCACGTCGGGCAGCAGGGCCAGGGCCTCGTCGTAGCAGCGCTGGGCCCGTTCCGCCTCGAACCGCATCAGCGCCTGGAAGCGGTCGCTGTAGCCCCAGGGTGCATCGCGCTTGAGCAGCTCATGGGCCTTCACGTCAAAACGCTGCAGGTCCTCGATCGGCAGGTAGATGCGGCCGCGCCGGGCGTCGTCTCCCACGTCGCGGATGATGTTGGTCAGCTGCAGGGCCAGACCCAGTCGGTGGGCATAGGCCACCGTGGCGTCCTGGGTGCGGCCGAAGATGTTGCAGGCCACCTCGCCGACCACGCCTGCCACCAGGTGGCAGTAACGCTGCAGGCCGGGGTAGTCGAGGTAACGGGTCTGCGTCAGGTCCATCTCGCAGCCCTGGATGACCTGGTCCAGGTGCTCGGCCGTGATGGCATAGCGGGATGCCAGTGGCATCAGGGCCTGCATGGCAGGGTGCGTGGGCTGGCCGGCAAAGGCCTGCTGAACCTCCTTGCGCCACCAGGCCAGTTTGGCCGCTGCCACGCTGGGATCCTGCACCTCGTCGACCACGTCATCCACCTCCCGGCAGAAGGCGTAGAACGCGGTGATCGCGGCCCGCCGCTCCGGCGGCAGGAAGAGGAAGGCGTAATAGAACGAGGAGCCGCTGGCCGCGGCCTTTTGTTCGACGTATTGCTGGGGGGTCATGGCTGGGGACTCCGGGGCATCCGCAGGCTGCGCCAGGCCATCCAGGCCAGATCGGTCGGGCCCAGCGTGGGGCGTCGGTTCAGACTGCGACAGTGCATGGCCTCGATTTTCTCCAGAATGCGCAGCCCACCTTGCACCACCAGACGCAGTTCCCAGCCGGCGCGGCCGGGCAGGGTGTGCACCAGCGGCGCGCCTTGCTGCATCAGGGCCCGAGCCCAGGCGCACAGCTCGGCGACCAGGGCCTGCGTGTCGGCGGTGTCGGTGGTGGGCAGTGGTTGTGGCGCCAGGCCATGGCGGACCAGGTCCTCGGCGGGCAGGTAGCAGCGCCCGCGGGGCAGGTCCACGCTGAGGTCTTGCCAGAAATTGATCAGCTGCAGCGCGCTGCAGATGGCGTCGGACTGCGCCAGGGCCTGTGGTTGCGTGATGCCGTGCAGGTGCAGCAGCAGCCGGCCCACCGGGTTGGCCGATTGGCGGCAGTAGTCCAGCAAAGCGGCCCGGTCGGCATAGCGGGGGTTG
>JAYSCA010000706.1:0-1803 GCA_041915165.1 Ideonella sp. | reverse complement strand
GTGCCTGGCCGCCGTGCAGGCCAGCGGCCTGCAGCCGGTGGGCGAGCTGTTCCACCGCTTCGCGCCCCACCCCGCGGTGGCCGGCCCGGCCGGCGTGACCGGCGTGGTGCTGCTGGCCGAATCGCACTTGGCGGTGCACACCTGGCCGGAACGCGGCGCGGTGACGCTGGACGCCTATGTCTGCAACTTCGGCCGCGACAACGCCGACCGGGCCGAAGCCCTGCTGCAGGCCCTGCTGGACGCCTTTCAACCCACCCGGCAGCAGGTGCAGCGCCTGCAGCGGGGTTTTGCCGCCGACCGATGACCGCTTCCCTGCCCGCGCCGCGCGCGCTGATCCTGGCCGCCGGCCGCGGCGAGCGCATGCGCCCGCTGACCGACGCCACCCCCAAGCCGCTGCTGACGGTGCGCGGCCAGCCGCTGATCGCCTACCACCTGGCGGCGCTGGCCGCAGCCGGCGTGCGCGAAGTGGTCATCAACACCGCCTGGCTGGAAGAGCAATTTCCGGCCGCGCTGGGCGATGGGGCACGCTGGGGGCTGAAGATCCATTACTCGATGGAAGGCCGTGACCACGGCGGCGCGCTGGAGACGGCCGGCGGCATCGCCAAGGCCCTGCCCTGGCTGGCGCCACGGGGCGAGGAGCCGTTCTGGGTCGTCTCGGGCGACATCTGGTGCCCAGACTTCGACTTCCCGGGCGAGGCCGTTCAGCATCTGGTCACCAGCGACGACGACGCCCTGTTGTGGGTGGTGCCCAACCCCCCCTTCCATCCGAAGGGCGACTTCGCGCTGACGGCCGACGGTCGGCTGCAACGGCCAGAGGGTGTGGCGTCCGGCTGGACCTATGCCAACCTGGCCCTGTGCCGTCCCCAACTGGTGGCCACGGTCACTCCAGGCGTCCATGCCCCGCTGGGGCCATTGCTCTTTGCCAGCGCGGCCGCCGGCCGGCTGGCGGGACGGGCCCTGGAGGGCTCCTGGGAGAATGTGGGCACGCCCGAACAGCTCCGGACCCTCGACGCAGCCGGCTGAGGCGAAAGAGCCGGACTCAGCCCAGCGCCTCGATGCGCGCCGCCACCGCCCGCACCCGCTTGAGCATGCCCGCGCGCACCTCGGCCACATGGCCGTGGAACACCAGGTTGCGGTACTTGCCGATCTCCAGCAGCTCGTTGAACAGCGGACGGTCCACCTTCTCGTTCTGCAGCAGCGCGTCGATCATCTGCCGGTACGAGTAGCTGACCCGGGTGCTGTTGGCCCGTTGGGGCACGTAGAGCTCATGGGTCTTCAGGAAGTCGCGGATCAGCCGCTCCAGGTGCAGGAAGGCGTCCAGGAACTCGCCGGCCGGGCGGGTGCCGCCATTCGACACCGACACATCCTCCTGGTCGCCCAGCACCTCGGCCGCCGCCTTCTGGTACTTCTTCGGGTCGATGATGGTGACCACGAAGGCCAGCCCGGAGCCGACGGCCGCCAGGTCCACCCCCGCCCCGACCGACTGCAGCCAGCCCGAGACCGCGTGCTCGGAGCGGTTCAGGTAGACGATGACCAGGCTCAGCACGATGGCCACGCCGGTCAGCCAGGCCAGCCAGGTCAGCCGGCGGTGGTAGTGCGCGCGCAGCGAGGCATGGATGTCCTCCAGCGAGTCGTCCTTCTCGCGCACCGCGTCCATCAGTGACAGCACCAGCGCATAGCCGGTGAGCAACAGGGCCACGAAGGCCGAGACGCTCTGGGCGGCGGCGCTGAAGGTCCAGAAGACGTAGTCGGTGTTCATCGGGCGCCTCGGGGCGAGGGATCCTCCACGCGGGGCTCAGTCAG
>JAYSCA010000705.1:0-1803 GCA_041915165.1 Ideonella sp. | reverse complement strand
GCAGCACCTGCCCCTCGGGCGTGTGGATCACCACCAGCACCGATTCTGGGATCTTCGGCGGCTTGGACACGGACTCGCTCATGGATGGCATCGTAGCGCGGCGCCGGCCGGTGGCTCAGCGCAGACGCGCAATGGCCACGAAGGCCGTGGTCAACATCACGCCGTGCAGCAAGGCCGCGGCGATGGAGCCGGCGATCACCGGGCGCAGCCGGCCCGGCGCGTCCGCATGACGCCACAGTGCCAGCGCCACGGCCGCCGACAGCGGCGCCGAGGCCAACCCCCACCACGCGGTGGAAGGCAGCCACTGGGCCGCCCACCAGGCCGCCACCCAGACATGGCTGGCCAGCACCAGTCTCGCGTAGCCTAGCGCCGCGGCCCGCGGTCCCCAGCGCACGACCAGGGTGCGCTTGCCCACCTGGGCGTCGGCCGCCGCGTCCGGGAATTCTGCTGCCCAGAGGATGGCCACCACCAGCCCGGCCTGGCTGACGCCGGAAATGGCCGCGATCGCACTGAAGCCGTGGCGCTGCACATAGTCCGCACCGACCACCACCAACCACCAGGCCAGGCCGACCGCCAGCTCGCCCAGCCCGCGCGACATCAAGGCCACCCGCGGGCTGGAATAGGCCCAACCCAGCCCCAGCCCGGCCAGGCCAATCAACAGCAGCCCCGGGCCGGCCCGCGCCGCCAGCGCGATGCCACCGCCCACCACCACGATGCCCAGCATGCGGGCGACCTCGCGCATCTGCAGCGCGGTCACCCGACCGTCCTGGATCACCCGCGAGCCACCGCTGAACGGGAACAGGCGACCGGTGTTGACGGCATCCGAGCCCCCCACCGCATCGCCATAGTCGTTGTAGAGATTGGCCGCGGCATGGGCCAGCGCGGCCAGCACCAGCGTGGCCGCCGCGGCCGGGGCATCCCAGCCACAGCCGCAAGCCTGCGCCTGGGCGATGCCCAGCGCCGCCGCCACCAGCGTGACCGTCATGAAGCCCGGCCGGCAAGCCGCCAGCCAGACGGCCAGCGATGCCCGGGTTCCCCCCTCTTCCTGCATACCGCCCAGCATCGCGGCCGCGCGGGCCGGCCGGCTTGAGGTCGGTCAAGCCAGCCTGGAACAGGCGCCGGACGCCAGGCCGAAAAAAAGGGGCCCCGCAGGGCCCCTCTCTGGCTTGGCAGCGGTCGATGCCGCGCTCAGGCCGCCGGCTGCACGTTGCGCAGACGGATGTGCAGTTCGCGCAGCTGCTTCTCGTCGACCATCGACGGAGCGCCGGTCAGCAGGCACTGGGCACGCTGGGTCTTCGGGAAGGCGATCACGTCGCGGATCGACTCGGCCTTGGTCATCAGCGTGATCAGGCGGTCCAAACCGAAGGCCAGGCCACCGTGCGGCGGCGCGCCGTACTGCAGCGCGTCCAGCAGGAAGCCGAACTTGATGCGCTGCTGTTCCGGCGTGATCTTGAGCGCTTCGAAGACCTTGGCCTGCACCTCGGCGCGGTGGATACGGATCGAGCCGCCCCCCAGTTCCCAGCCGTTGAGCACCATGTCGTAGGCCTTGGCCACACAGGCGCCCGGGTCGGTGGCCATCAGCTCCTCGTGGCCATCCTTGGGGCTGGTGAACGGGTGGTGGCAAGCGTTCCAGCGGTCCTCTTCCTCGTCGTACTCGAACATCGGGAAGTCGACCACCCACAGCGGTGCCCACTTGTCCTCGAACAGGCCGTGGCTGCGGCCGAATTCGCTATGGCCGACCTTGATGCGCAGCGCGCCGATCGCGTCGTTGACCACCTTGGCCTTGTCGGCGCCGAAGAAGAT
>JAYSCA010000704.1:0-1809 GCA_041915165.1 Ideonella sp. | reverse complement strand
ACGGCCAGCGCCTGGCCAGCGCCGAGACCGTGGTGCTCAACGCCCTGCCCAAGAAGGACAGCGCCAAGGCCGGCAACCTGACCATGCGCGGCACCTCGGCCGCCGGTCTGGCGCTGCGGCCCCAGGTGCAGCTGGTGGCCGGGCGCATGTTCCGCCCCGGCAGCGCCGAGATCATCGTCGGCCGCGCCGTCAGCGACGGCTTTGCCGGCGCCCTGCTGGGCCAGAGCCTGCGCTTTGCCGGGCGCGAATGGCGCATCGTCGGCATCTTCGACGCCGCCCACACCGCCTTCGACAGCGAGATCTGGGGCGATGTGGACGTGATGATGCAGGCCTTCCGCCGCAGCGCCTACTCGGTGGTGCTCTGGCGCCTGGCCGATCCGGACGGCTTCGCGCGCCAGCAGGCCGTCATCGCCGCCGACCCGCGCCTGACCGTGGAGGCCAAGCCCGAGGTGCAGTTCTACGAGGAGCAGAGCCAGGCCCTGGCCACCTTCATCCGCATCCTGGGTACCGCGCTGTCCATCATCTTCAGCATCGGCGCGGTGGTGGGGGCGATGATCACCATGTTCGCCGCCGTCTCGCAGCGCACCGCCGAGATCGGCACGCTGCGCGCCCTGGGCTTTCGCCGCGGCGCGGTGCTGGCCGCCTTTCTGGGCGAGAGCCTGCTGCTGGCCCTGGTGGGCGGCCTGATGGGCCTGGCCGGCGCCAGCCTGATGCAGACGGTCAACATCAGCACCACCAACTTCCAGACCTTCGCCGAACTGGCGTTTCAGTTCAAGCTGACCCCGGGCATCGTCGTGCAGACCCTGGTCTTCGCGCTGGCCATGGGCTTCGTCGGCGGCTTCATCCCCGCCTGGCGGGCCGCCCGGCTGCAGATCGTCGACTGCCTGCGGGCGGCGTGATCGCCTCGTCGCACCAGGCAGCGCCCCATGCCGCCGGCAGGCCCTCCCGTCGCCTGGGGGTGGCGGGTTGAGGAGCAGCGCGCCACACTGTGGCCATTCTTCCCCTCCACTTCTTTTCGGGAGCCCACGATGTCCGACGCCGATGACCTGGCCCAGCTGGCCGAACTGCATGCCCGCGGGCAACTGAGCGACGAGGAATTCGCCCGCGCCAAGGCCCGGGTGCTGAGCGGCGCGCCGACGGCGGCGGCGCCGTTCGTGGAACGGGTCAACAGCCTGCGCCGCAGCCGCGAGGACCGCTGGCTGGGCGGCGTCTGCGGCGGCCTGGCGGAGATCACCGGCCTGGCCGCGTGGATCTGGCGCCTGATCGCGGTGCTGCTGGTGCTGTTCGGCGGTACCGGCCTGCTGCTCTACGTGCTGCTGTGGGTCTTCGTGCCCGAGGCCCCGGTGCGCACGCCCGTCGGCGACGCCCCGGCGCATTGACGCTCAGTCCAGCCGCAGCGCCGCGGTCAGGTCGCCCATGGCCGGCTCGCCGTGGGCCTTCAGCGCTTCGTCGCGCTGGCGCAGGCCGGGCAGCAGCGGCAGCTCGAAGCGCCGGCTGATCAGCCGCAGCACCGAGCCGGTGTCGTAGGGCGTCTTGTCCACCGTGCCCTTGCGGGCCAGCGGCGAAACGACGATGGCCGGGATGCGGGTGCCCGGGCCCAGCAGGTCGCCGCGCGGCGGGGCCACGTGGTCCCAGGCGCCGCCGTTCTCGTCGTAGGTGATCACGATGACCATGTGCGGCCACTGCGGGCTGGCCTGTAGTGCTGCCACCAAGTCGGCGATCTGCCGGTCGCCCTCGGCCACGCTGGCATAGCCCGGGTGCTGGTTGTAGAGCCCCTCGGGCTTGTAGAACGCGACCGGCGGCAGCGTG
>JAYSCA010000703.1:0-1812 GCA_041915165.1 Ideonella sp. | reverse complement strand
ACGACCTGGAGGTCGAGCGCGGCGCCATCAAGGTGCTGGTCGATGCGATGAGCCTGCAGTACCTGGCCGGCGCCGAGATCGACTACGAAGACAGCCTGGAAGGCTCGCGCTTCGTGATCCGCAACCCGAACGCCACCAGCACCTGCGGCTGCGGCAGCTCGTTCTCGGTCTGAAGGAGGCGGCCATGACGCTCAGCGTGACGCCCAAGGCGGCCAAGCAGATCCAGAAGGCGCTGACGCAGCGTGGCGGCGGCATCGGCCTGCGCGTGGCCGTCAAGACCAGCGGCTGCTCCGGCTACGCCTACGCGCTGGAGTTCGCCGACGCGGCCAACCCCGAGGACCAGGTCTTCGAGACCGAGGGCGTGAAGGTGCTGGTCGATGCCCAGAGCCTGCCCCTGGTCGACGGCACCGAGCTGGACTGGGTGCGTGAAGGCCTCAACGAGGGCTTCAAGTTCCACAACCCCAACGCCACCGCCAACTGCGGCTGTGGCGAGTCCTTCGCGGTCTGACGGACCACCCCGTACCGCCTTCGGCGGCCCCCTCAAGGGGGCGCCACCAGCGGCCCGGCCAAGCCGGTTCCGCGGTGGCCGCTGGACGGAGGCGCGAAACACCAGGAGTGCTTGACCATGGCTCTGTTGCAAATTGCTGAACCCGGTCGCGCGGCGGCGCCGCACCAGCACCGGCTGGCGGTGGGCATCGACCTGGGCACCACCAACTCGCTGGTGGCGACCGTGCGCAGCGCCGTGCCGGTGGTGCTGGCCGACGAGGCGGGGCGTTGCCTGCTGCCGTCCGTCGTCCATTACGCCGCCGATGGCGCGGTGACGGTGGGCGATGCCGCCCGCGCGCTGGCCGCCCAGGACCCGTTCAACACCATCGCCTCGGCCAAGCGGCTGATCGGCCGCGCGCTGGCCGACATCCCGGCCGGGGTGGTGCCCTACGCGCTGGAGGCTCTGGGCGAGGGCGCGGTGGGGGTGCGCACCGTGGCTGGCGTGAAGAGCCCGGTGGCGGTGGGTGCCGAGGTGCTGCGGGCGCTGAAGGAGCGCGCCGAGGCCGCGCTGGGCGGCCCGCTGGTGGGCGCGGTCATCACCGTGCCGGCCTATTTCGACGATGCGCAGCGCCAGGCCACCAAGGACGCGGCCCAGGCCGCGGGCCTGAACGTGCTGCGCCTGCTCAACGAGCCCACCGCGGCGGCCGTGGCCTACGGCCTGGACACCGCCAACGAGGGCGTCTACGTGGTCTATGACCTGGGCGGCGGCACTTTCGATGTGAGCGTGCTGCGCCTGTCGCGCGGCGTGTTCGAGGTGCTGGCCACCAACGGCGATGCCCAGCTGGGCGGCGACGATTTCGACCAGGCCCTGGTGGACTGGTTCCTGGCTCAATGCCCGACCGCGCCCTGGGGGCCGGTGGATGCCGGCGCGCTGCGCGCTGCGGCCCGCCAGGCCAAGGAGGCGTTTTCCGACCAGGCGGTGGCCACGATGACCGTCACCTGTGCCGCGCGCGGCCAGGCCTATGCCGCCGCCCTGGATCGGGCCACCTTCGATGCGCTGACCCGTCCGCTGGTGGAGCGCACGCTGGGCCCGGTCAAGCGCGCGCTGCGCGACGCCGGGCTGAAGGCCCATGAGGTGGATGGCGTGGTGATGGTGGGGGGCTCGACCCGGTTGCTGCAGGTGCGCCGCGCGGTGGCCGAGCTGTTCGGCCGCGAGCCCTACACCGGCATCGACCCCGACCAGGCGGTGGCCCTGGGCGCGGCCATCCAGGCCGACCAGCTGGCCGGCAACAAGGCCGTGGGCGACAACGGCCTGCTGCTGCTGGA
>JAYSCA010000702.1:0-1821 GCA_041915165.1 Ideonella sp. | reverse complement strand
GCCGGGTGCAGCAGACGCTGACGCCGCGCCTGTCGCAGCCGCGCGTGCTGGTGTTCGCCGGCGACCACGGCATCGCGCTGGAAGGCGTCAGCGCCTATCCGCAGGACGTGACCTGGCAGATGGTGATTAACTTCCTGGCCGGCGGGGCCGCCGTCAACGTGCTGGCCCGTGACCAGGGCCTGTCGGTGCAGGTGGTGGATGCCGGCGTGAACCACGACTTCGGTGGCCTGCCGTGCCTGGTGCACGCCAAGATCGCCCCGGGCACTGCCAACAGCGCGGTGCAGCCCGCGATGACGCTGGCCCAGGCCGTGCAGGCGCTGGAGACCGGCCGTGCCATGGCCCGTCAGGCCCGCGAGCAGGGCTGCAACGTGCTGGCCTTCGGCGAGATGGGCATTGCCAACACCAGCGCGGCCTCGCTGCTGCTGCACAAGCTGGCCGACGTGCCGCTGGACGTGGCCACCGGCCGCGGCACCGGGGTGGACGAGGCCGGTCTGCAGCGCAAGCAGGCGGTGCTGGCCCGCGCGGCGGCCCGCACCGGCACGCTGCGCGACCAGCCGCTGCAGGCGCTGGCCGAGTACGGCGGCTTCGAGATCGCCATGATGGCCGGCGCCATGCTGGGTGCGGCCGAAGCCGGCATGCTGGTGCTGGTCGACGGCTTCATCACCAGCAGCGCGATGCTGGTGGCCTCGCGCCTGGCACCGGCCGTGCTGCAGTACGCGGTGTTCGCCCACCAGTCGGCCGAACGCGGTCACCAGGCCATGCTGCAGGCCATGCAGGCCCAGCCGCTGATGATGCTGGACCTGCGCCTGGGCGAAGGCACGGGCGCGGTGCTGGCCTATGGCCTGGTGCGCGCCGCGGTGGCCTTCCTCAACGAGATGGCCAGCTTCGAGTCGGCCGGCGTGTCCAACAAGGACTGAGCCCGGTGGCCGCCTGTCGCGCGCTGATGGTCAGCGCCCCGGCCTCCGGCCAGGGCAAGACCACTGTGACCGCTGCGCTGGCCCGCCTGTGGCGCCGCCAGGGCTGGCGGGTGCGGGTGTTCAAGACCGGGCCGGACTTTCTCGACCCGATGATCCATGCCCGCGCCAGCGGTCAGCCTTGCTGGCAGCTGGACCTGTGGATGGGCGGCGAGGCCCACTGCCGCCGCCTGCTGGCCGAGGCGGCGCAGCGCAATGACATCGTGCTGGTGGAAGGCGTGATGGGTCTGTTTGACGGCACCCCCAGCAGCGCCGACCTGGCCCAGACCTTCGATCTGCCCGTGCTGGCCGTGATGGAAGCCGCCGCGATGGCCCAAACCTTTGGTGCGCTGGCGTTGGGCCTGCAGCAGTACCGGCCGGGCCTGCCGTTCAGCGGTGTGCTGGCCAACCGGGTGGGCAGCCCTGGCCATGCGCAGATGCTGCGCGAGAGCCTGCCGCCCGGCCTGACCTGGTACGGCGCGCTGCCGCGCGAGGCGGGCTTTGAGCTGCCCTCCCGCCATCTGGGCCTGGTGCAGGCCGACGAGCTGGCCGACCTGGACGCCCGGCTGGACCGGGCCGCCGATGCCCTGGCCGCGCTGGACCTGCCCTTGCCGCCGGTGGTGGACTGGGCGCCGCCCGCACCCGACCCGGACGCGGCGGTCTATGCCGCCGCCCCGCTGGCCGGCCAGTGCATCGCCATCGCCCGCGACGCGGCCTTCGCCTTCCTCTACCCCGCCAATGTGGACATGCTGCAGCGCCTGGGCGCCGGCATCTGCTTCTTCTCCCCGCTGGCCGGCGAGCCGGTGCCCACCGGTGCCACCGCGGTCTACCTGCCGGGCGGCTACCCGGAGCTGCATGCTGCCACGCT
>JAYSCA010000701.1:0-1824 GCA_041915165.1 Ideonella sp. | reverse complement strand
GGATGATCTTCTCCAGCGCATCGCTGTAGAGGATGGCGCCCTGCACGTTCTTCGAGCCCGGGTACTCGCCGCGCTCGATCTGCAGCACCTTCAGGCCGGCCTTGGCCATGGTGTAGGCGGCGGCATTGCCCGAGGCCCCGGCGCCGACGACGATGGCGTCAAACTTCTCTTTCGTTGCGGTCATGGTGAGCTCCTGAAAGCTTCTTCACTGAGCGGGCGACCACCGCGGAACCGGCTTGGCCGGGCCGCTGGTGGTGCCCCCTTGAGGGGGCCGCCGAAGGCGGTACGGGGTGGGTGGGTCATGCCACCTTGCGGATCTGCTTGGCGAGGCGGGCCTCGAAGGCCTTGGTGAGGGCCGGCAGCACCTGCAAGGCGTTGCCGACGATGCCGAAATGGGCGAAGTCGAAGATGGGCGCGTTGGCGTCGGTGTTGATCGCGACGATCACGTCCGAGCTTTCCATACCCACCCGGTGCTGGATGGCGCCGGAGATGCCGGCCGCGATGTAGAGCTTGGGCCGCACCGTCTTGCCGGTCTGGCCGACTTGGCGCTCGGCCTCGACCCAGCCGGCCTGCACCACCGGGCGGGTGGCGCCGACCTCGGCACCCAGCACGCGGGCCAGGTCCCACACCAGCTTGAAGTTGTCCGGATTCTTCAGCCCCTTGCCCCCGGAGACGATCACGTCGGCATAGGCCAGGTTGACCGTGTTGCGGTTGGCGTCGGGGATGAAGTCCAGCAGCTTGGTGACGATGTCGGTCTCGACCATGCCCAGCGTGGCTTCGGTGATGCTGCCGGTGCGGCTGTCGTCGCGGCGCGGCATGGGCGCGGTGCGCGGGCGCATCGTGGCCATCTGCGGCCGGTAGGCCAGGGTCATGATGGTGCACAGCAGGCTGCCACCAAAGGTCGGCCGGGTGGCGGCCAGCGCACGGGTGTTGGGGTCGATGTTCAGCTCGGTGCAGTCCGCCGTCAGGCCGGTGCCCAGCGTGGTGGCCACCGAGCCGGCCAGGTCGCGGCCCATGGTGGTGGCGCCCAGCAGCAGGATCTCGGGCTGGTACTGGTTGACCAGATCGGTCATGCCCTTGGTGAAGGGTTCGTTGCGGTAGCCCTTGAGCACCGGGTCGCGCATCACGTAGCAGCTGTCGGCGCCGTAGGTGTAGGCCTCCTTGGCGAACTCGTCGAGCTTCTCATCGGGGCCGCCCATGACCACGCCGGCCACCTGCACGCCCAGCTTGTCGGCCAGCTTGCGGGCCTCGCCCATCAGCTCCCAGCTCACCGTGTGCACCTGGCCTCGGTCGTGTTCGATGAAGACCCAGACGCCCTTGTAGCTCTTGAGGTGTTCGGGCAGTTCCAGGTTGCGGCCGCGGCCGGCTGGCTTCAGGGGGGCGTTTGCATTGCTCATGGCAGGTGCTCCTTGGGGCGGCTTCAGGCCGACAGGTGGTCCACGATCTCCTGTTCCAGCAACGGGTGCTGGGTGAAGATCTTGTCGAGCAGGTTGATCGTGACGTCGTTCAGGCTGGTGTCGGCCACGCTCAGCATGTCGGCCTTCTCGCTGCGCGGCGTCGGGCCGAAGACCTTGCTCACCACGGTGGGCGAGCCCTTCAGGCCGATCTTGGTGACGTCCTCGATGCCGGCGTCGTCCTTGTTCCACTTGCGCACCTGGAAGCGCGCGGCGCGCAGCATGTCGTCCATGGTCGCGAAACGCATCTCGTTGGTGCCTTCGAGCATGGTGATCAGGCTGGGCAGCGTGGTGTCGAGCAGCTGCACGCCGCCTTCGGCGCGGCGCTCCACCTGGATGCGGCGGTTCTCCAGGTCCACCTTGACGATGC
>JAYSCA010000700.1:0-1824 GCA_041915165.1 Ideonella sp. | reverse complement strand
GGGTGCCGGTGCGGATCACCTCGCCCTGGGCCGTCACCACGGTCAGGCCCAGCACGTTCTCGCGCATCGTGCCGTAGCGCACCGCGTTCGTGCCGGAGGCGCGGGTGGCCGTCATGCCGCCGATGGATGCGTCCGCGCCCGGGTCGATCGGGAAGAACAGCCCGGCGTGGCGCACCGCCTGGTTGAGCTGGGTGCGCAGCACGCCGGCCTGCACCGTCACCGTCAGGTCCTCGGGCTGCAGCTCCAGCACCTCGGTCATGCGCGACAGGTCCAGCGACAGGCCGCCCTGCACCGCCAGCAGGTGACCCTCCAGCGAGGAACCGGCGCCGTACGGAATCACCGGCACCTTGTACCGGGCGGCCAGCCGCAGCGCGTCGGCCACGTCCTGGGTAGATTGGCAGAACAGCACCGCGTCGGGCGGCGGCACGTCGAACGGGGATTCGTCGCGGCCATGCTGCTCGCGCACCGCCCGGGCGGTGGAGAGCTGGTCGCCAAAACGTGCGCGCAGCAATTCCAGCATCGCGGCGGGCAGGGGGCGGGGGCAGGCAGGAGTGGGGAGATCGGCCGGAGCGTTCATGGGCGTGGCGCAGGGCGGTGCAGGGAAAACCATTGTAGGAAGCAGGCCCTCCGGGCCTGGACGGGGAAACCCGCCCACTACACTGCCGCGCATGGCAAACCGACTCTCGCAGATCGCCACCCGCACCGGCGACGATGGCACCACCGGGCTGGGCGACGGCCAGCGCGTGCCCAAGAACCACCTGCGCATCGCCGCGATGGGCGATGTGGACGAGCTCAATTCGCACATCGGCGTGCTGCTGGCCGAGCCGCTGCCGGCCGATGTGCGCGAGCTGCTGGTGGTGATCCAGCACGAGCTGTTCAACCTGGGTGGCGAACTCTCCATCCCCGGCTACACCCTGCTCAAGGACGAGGCCGTGGCCCGGCTGGACAGCGCGCTGGCCCACTACAACGCCCAGTTGCCGCGCCTGGCCGAGTTCATCCTGCCCGCGGGCACGCGCAGCGCGGCGCTGGCCCATGTGGCCCGCGCCGTGGCCCGCCGTGCCGAACGCGCGGTGGTGGCCCTGGCCGCGCAGGAGGCGGTGAACGACGCGCCGCGCCTGTTCCTGAACCGTTTGTCGGACCTGTTGTTCGTGCTGGCCCGCGTGCTCAACCGGGCCAACCTCGACGGCCTGGGCGGCGACGACGTCTACTGGCGCAGCGAACGCCTGGCCCAGCAGGGCGCGGCCGACGACGATCTTCCCGACGGCACCTGAGCTGTTTGGCGACGGCAGGCGGCGTAAGCCGGTGAAGGGCCCCGCCGGGGCCCGTGACCGGAGTCTTGTCCCATGTCGCCGTCCCTGTCGTCTCTTTCCTGGCCCGCCCGGGCGCTGAGCCTGAGCCTGTCGCTGCTGTCCTGCTGCGTGGCGGCGCAGCCCGCCGCCGAGGCGGCCTCCGCGGCCTCGCCACCCGAAGCCGTCGTTCTGCCCGTGCCCCGGGTGGCCGCGTTGCCGCTCCTGCCACTGGACGGGCTGGACATCGAGGAGGGCAGCCGGCTTCAGGGGCTGAAGCAGGTCGCCATTGTCGGCGTGGCGCTCTATGTGGTGACCGAAGCCGAAGGCAACGCCAGTGCCGGGGCGGCCTTGCACGGTGGCATGGCCACGGCCAACACCTCGCTCAAGGTGACGGGCCTGGACCCGGCGCGCCTGCAGGCCCTGGCCGATCTGGCGCGGGCCCGCACCGAGGCAGCGCTGGTGGCGCGGGGCATTGCCGTGATGCCCCAGGCCCAGCTGGCGGCCTTGCCGGCTTTTGCCGAGCTGCAACAGGTGG
>JAYSCA010000699.1:0-1824 GCA_041915165.1 Ideonella sp. | reverse complement strand
AGATCTTCAGGTCGGCCGGCTTGGTCAGCAGCTGCAGCTTCATGCAGATCTGCTCGTCCAGGCCCTGCTCATGCAGCACGCGCGGCACCTTGTAGATGGTGTCCACGTCCCACATGGAGATCACGCCGTGCAGCGGCACGTTGGTGAACAGCGAGATCTTCTCGCGCTCGTCGGCCGGCACCTCGCGGTCGGCGCGGCACAACAGCACGTCGGGCTGGATGCCGATCTCGCGCAGCTTCTGCACCGTGTGCTGGGTCGGCTTGGTCTTCAGCTCGCCGGCGGCCTTGATGTAGGGCACGTAGGTGAGGTGGACGAAGGCGGTGTGGGCCGGCCCCATCTTCAGGCTGAGCTGGCGCACGGCCTCCAGGAAGGGCAGGGACTCGATGTCGCCCACCGTGCCGCCGATTTCGACGATGGCCACATCCACGGCGTCCGGGGTGCCGACACCGGCCCCGCGCTGGATGTGTTCCTGGATTTCGTTGGTGACGTGCGGGATGACCTGCACCGTCTTGCCCAGGTAGTCGCCGCGGCGTTCCTTCTCCAGTACCGTCTTGTAGATCTGGCCGCTGGTGAAGTTGTTGGACTTCTTCATCCGCGTGGTGATGAAGCGCTCGTAGTGGCCCAGGTCCAGGTCGGTCTCGGCGCCGTCGTCGGTGACGAACACCTCACCGTGCTGGAACGGGGACATCGTGCCCGGATCCACGTTGAGGTAGGGATCCAGCTTGATGAGGGTGACCTTGAGACCGCGCGATTCCAGGACCGCAGCGAGGGAGGCCGACGCGATGCCCTTGCCGAGGGAGGACACCACACCGCCGGTGACGAAGACGAACTTGGTCATGTCGTGCAGCGCACGCCCTCACCCCCGCCGGACCGCCGGTTGCCTCAACCGACCCCCCAGGCGGACATGCATGTGCGCTGTGGTGGTAAATCGGCATTATATCGGCCCGCCCGGGGCGGCCGAAGGGGCGGGCTTCACCGCATGTCGGACAGCAGGCTCAGCACCTCGCGGGCGGTGTCGTCCGGTCGCTCCATCGGGTAGAGGTGCGTGCCCTCGAGCCAGCGAAAGCGTTCCTGCGCCAGCTTGCGGGCGCCGGCCACGCCGCCCTGACGCATCTCCACCGACCGGGTGCCGGCGATGAAGCCGACCGGGCAGCGCGGTGGATGGCGCCGGACCAGCCGGCCCAGGTGGTCGGGCAGCGTGTTGTAGATGCGGGTCTCCACCTCGCGGTGAAAGCGCAGCTGCAGCCCGCCCTCGGGGGCCGCGACGAAGCCGGCTTCCACGTAATCGTCCAGCACCTGCGGGGCCCAGCGGGCAAAGATCGGCTTGGCCGCGAAGTGAGCGTGGACGCTGTCGCGGTCGGGCCACTGGTAGCGGCGCTGCTGGGACACCTTGCCGGGCGAGACCTTGCGGATCAGGCCGCTGCGCTTGAACACTGCCACGCTCTGGGCCCGCCAGCCGGTGATCAGCGGTGAGTCGAGCATCACCAACCCGCGGGCCAGGTCCGGCCGGCGGCAGGCGGCCATCAGGCTCAGCAGCCCGCCCATGGAATGCCCCACCAGCCAGACGGGCTGGTCCTGCCCCAGGGCGTCGATGAAGTCGATCAGTTGGTCGCGCAGCGCGCGCCAGTTGCTGGCCACCGGGTAGGCGGCGTCGTGGCCGAACATGGGCACCGCCCGCACCGTCAAGCCGGCCGCTTCCCAGGCCTGGAACAACTGCCGGTAGGTGTCGGCAGGAAAGCTGTTGCCGTGGGAGAAGACCAGCGTGCCGTTCATCTTGGCCTCAGACGATCTTTTCTTCGGGGTGGGTGATCTTGCGCATCGGCT
>JAYSCA010000698.1:0-1828 GCA_041915165.1 Ideonella sp. | reverse complement strand
AGCTGGAGAAGCTGCCCAAGCCGGTGCTGACCTCGATGCGCTGGCCCAGCCGGCCGGAGATGCGCGCCGGCAACCCGGCCTGGAGCTACATGATCCAGCACCCGCACGGCGACTTCGCGCTGTTCGTTGGCGAAACCCCGGCCGAGGGGCCGGACGGCGGCCTGTTCGGCAAAAACCTGCCGTTCGAGGTCTGGGTCAACGGCGCCGAGCAGCCGCGCGGCCTGGGCGCCCTGGCCAAGACCCTGTCGATGGACATGCGGGTCAACGACCCGCAGTGGCTCAAGCTCAAGCTGGACGCGCTGGCCACCGTGGCCGAGGAGCGCGCCTTCGAGATGGCCTTTCCGCCCTCGGGCGAGAAGCGCCTGTTCCCCGGTGTGGTCGCCGCCACCGCGGCGGTGATCCGCTGGCGCTGCGAGCAGCTGGGCGCGCTGGAAGAGGGCGGCCCGACCCCGGTGCTGGATGCGATGTTCAGCCGCGAGGAACCGCGCACCACCACCGCCGGCACGCTGGCCTGGGCAGTGGACGTGGACAACCCCGCCACCGGCGAGGCCTTCACGCTCACGCTCAAGGAAGTGGCACTGGCCAGCCTGGAGTCGGCCACCGGCTACGTGACCCGGCCCTGCTCGGTCGGCTTCTCGGGCAACTACCCGAAGGCACTGGACGGCCTGGCCCGCCTGCTGTCGCTGGACATGCGGGTGATCGACCCGGCCTGGATCGGCATGAAGCTGCGCAAGCTGCTCAACGTCGGCGAGCCGCTGGGCCACTTCATGGCCCCGGTGCCCGGCGAGAAGCGCCAGCAGATCTGGCCCAGCACCGTGGCCTACGTGGCGCGCCTGATCATCCACCGCTATGCGATGCTGGGCGTGCTGGACGACGAAGGCTTCCCGCTGCGCGAGATGGGCATCCTGCAGGTGCCCGAGGCCAAGACCCATGCGGCCGACACGGTGAGCCCGATGGCTGGCAAGCCCTGCCCGGAATGCGGCAACAGCACGCTGATCCACAAGGACGGCTGCGACTTCTGCACCGCCTGCGGCTACGTCGGCCAGTGCGGCTGAGCGGCTGGCGTCAGGCCCTGGGCGTCGCGCTGCTGATGGGCGCGGCGGCGGTGATGGCCGCGCCAGCGTCCGCCCCCGCCGGGCCGGCGCTGGTGGTGGCGGCCGATGGCCAGTCCTTTCAGGACAGCGCCCGGCCCTTGCGCTGGGCGCGCTGCCCGTTGGGCATGCGGCTGCACCAGGCGCGTTGCGCTGGCCAGGCCACGCTGCTGACCTTTGCCCAGGCGCAGGCCCAGGCCCGGCAGCAGGCCGCCGCCGGGGGGCCGACTTGGCGCCTGCCCACGGTGACCGAGCTGCGTCGGCTCACCAATCAGCTGCGCGGTTCCCGCGAGGGGCGTGAGCTGCTGGCCAGCCTGGCGCTGCCGGCCGACCGGCCCTGCTGGTCCGGCTCGCGGGTGATCCACACCGGGGTGGTGAACCCGTATGCCTACGACAGCGTGGAGCAAGGCGTCACCGGGCGCCACCGCGAGGGGCTGTTGGCCGGACAGCTCTGGACCGTGAATTTGCTGACCAGCGAGGCCCAGGAGCGTGACCGAGAGGCCACCCTGCCGGTGCTGCTGGTGGCGCCGGCCCGCTAAAATCAACGCTTTGCCGTCCGCGGGAGCGCACGGTGCGTCTGCTCCCCCTTTCATGCGCCACAACCTCAAGACCCGCCTGGGCCGGCTGATCGCCCGCCTCGACATGTACCTGGTGGACCACGGGGCGTTCCGGGCGCTCTACAACAACCTGCACCACCTGGGCGGCGGCATGTACCGCCTGAGCCAGCCCAGCCCGGC
>JAYSCA010000697.1:0-1829 GCA_041915165.1 Ideonella sp. | reverse complement strand
ACGCCGGCCACAGAGGCGGCGGCCAACACCAGCGCATTCTTCTCGCCCTTGGGGGTGGGCACGACCATGATGATCTCGCCCACGCCGGCCACATGGGCCGGGAGGGCGTTCATCAGCACGCTGGAGGGGTAGGCCGCCTTGCCGCCGGGCACGTAGATGCCGACGCGGTCCAGCGGCGTGACCTTCTGGCCCAGCAGCGTGCCGTCCTCGTCACGGTAGCTCCAGCTCTGGCCGCTGGCGGCCAGCTGGCGCTCGTGGTAGCTGCGCACCCGGGCCGCGGCGGCTTCCAGCGCGCTGCGCTGGGCCGGGGTGATGGCCTCGAAGGCCGCCTTGAGCTCCTCGCGGGTCAGCTCCAGCGCGGCCACGCTGTCGGCGCTCAGGCCATCGAAGCGGGCGGTGTAGGCCAACACCGCGGCATCGCCCCGGGCCTGCACATCGGCCAGGATGTCGGCCACCCGCTGCTCAATGGCCGCGTCGGTGTCCGCGGACCAGTGTCGCAGCCGGGCGAATTCCGTTTCGAAGTCGGCGGCGGTGGTGGCGAGCTGGCGCAGATTCAGGGCAGACATGGCAACAGTCCGGGTGGGTGACAAAGGGTCAGGGCTGGATGGCCGAGGCGAAGGCGTCGATCATCGGGCGCAGCTGCGCCCGCTTGAGCTTGAGCGCGGCCTGGTTGACGACCAGACGGGAGGAGATGTCCATGATGTGCTCCACCTCGACCAGGTTGTTGGCCTTCAGGGTCTTGCCGGTGGAGACCAGGTCCACGATGGCATCGGCCAGGCCGGTCAGCGGGGCCAGTTCCATCGAGCCGTAGAGCTTGATCAGGTCCACGTGCATGCCCTTGTCGGCAAAGTGCTGCCGGGCCACGTGGGTGTACTTGGTGGCCACGCGCAGGCGCGAGCCCTGGTGCACGGCCGCGGCGTAGTCGAAGTCGGCCCGCACCGCCACGCTCATGCGGCACTTGGCGATGTTCAGGTCCAGCGGCTGGTACAGGCCCACGCCGCCGTGCTCCAGCAGCACGTCCTTGCCGGCCACGCCCATGTCGGCGCCGCCGTACTGCACGTAGGTGGGCACGTCGGTGGCACGCACCAGCACCACCCGCACATCGGGCTGGTTGGTCGGCAGGATGAGCTTGCGGCTCTTCTCCGGGTCTTCCGTGACGGTGATGCCCGCGGCCGCCAGCAGCGGCAGCGTCTCTTCGAAAATGCGTCCCTTGGACAGGGCCAGGGTGATCATGCGCCGATCCTTTCGCTGACGCGCTCGATGTCCGCACCGATCGCGCGCAGCTTGTCTTCCATGCGGTCGTAGCCGCGGTCCAGGTGGTAGATACGGTCCACCAGGGTGGTGCCTTCGGCCACCAGACCGGCGATGACCAGGCTGGCCGAAGCGCGCAGGTCGGTGGCCATCACGGTGGCGCCGGAAAGGTGGTCCACCCCGGTCACCATCGCGGTGTGCCCGTCCACGACGATCTTCGCGCCCAGGCGGATCAGCTCGTTGACGTGCATGAAGCGGTTTTCAAAGATGGTCTCGGCGATGCGGGCCGCGCCATCGGCCACGCAGTTCACCGCCATGAACTGGGCCTGCATGTCGGTCGGGAAGCCGGGGTACTCGGTGGTGCGGAAGCTGACTGCCTGGGGGCGGGCCATGGCCTGCACGCGGATCCAGTCCTCGCCGGAGGTGATGGTCACACCCGCCTCGCGCAGCTTGTCGATCACCGCGTCCAGGTGGCCGGCGCGCGCGTCGCGCAGCACCACGTCGCCGCCGGTGGCCGCCACCGCGCACAGGAAGGTGCCGGCCTCGATGCGGTCGGGCACGATGCGGTGGCCGCCCTC
>JAYSCA010000696.1:0-1836 GCA_041915165.1 Ideonella sp. | reverse complement strand
CCTCGGCCTGCTTGAGGAACCCGATGATCTGTTCCTCTGTGAACTTGCTCTTCCTCATGTCCGCGATTCTCCTGAATGGCGGACCCCTTGCTACTTCACATTGGTACGGCCTGGGGGGAGCAGGTCACACGCCCCTCTCTCAAGGGAACCCCAGCCCGCCCCCCCGCCGCTATGCTGCGGCCCATGTACGAATCGTTCTTCGGGCTGAGCCGCGAGCCCTTCTCGGTCGCCCCCGATCCGCGCTTTCTCTACCTCAGCCAGCAGCACCGTGATGCGCTGGGCTACCTGAATTACGGTCTGCGCCGGGCCGGTGGCTTTGTGCTGCTGACGGGCGAAATCGGCGCGGGCAAGACGACCGTGTGGCGGTCTTTTCTGGAGCAGCTGCCGGCCGGGCTGGACGTGGCCTACGTGGTCAACCCGAAGATGAGCGTGCAGGCGCTGCTCAAACGCCTGTGCGAGAGCCTGCAGGTGGAGCTGCCGCCCGACGCCGACCGCCCCGGTGCCGAGGCCGATCTGATCGACGCGCTGCACGGCCATCTGCTGCTCTCGCACGCCCAGGGCCGGCGCACGCTGGTGGTGGTGGACGAGGCCCAGGCCCTGGCGCTGCCGGTGCTGGAACAGCTGCGGCTGCTGACCAACCTGGTGACCAACGAGGACAAGCTGGTGCAGGTGCTGCTGATCGGCCAGCCCGAGCTGCGCCAGCTGCTGGAGCACCCCGAGCTGGCCCCGGTGGCGCAGCGCATCGTGGCGCGCTTTCACCTGAAGGCCTTGTCGCGCGACGAGACCGAGGCCTATGTGGTCCACCGCCTGACCGTGGCCGGGCTGACGGGCCCGCTGCCGTTTGACGACGAGGCGATCCGCCGCATCCACCGGCTTTGCCAGGGCACGCCACGGCGCATCAACGTGCTGTGTGACCGGGCCCTGACCCTGGCCTGCGAACGCGGCCAGCACCGGGTGGACAAGGCCTTGGTGGACCAGGCTGCGGCCGAGGTGTTCGACCTGCCGGCGCTGCGCAACCGGCCGTTGCAGGCCGTGCGCTGGCTGGCAGGGGGAGCGGTGGGGGCCGCTGTGCTGTTCGGTCTGACGCAATGGGGTCCGTTCGGCCCCGCCCGGCCAGCCGCCACCAGCGCCTTGGCCACGGCGGCCAGTGCGGCCAGCGTCCCGGTGGAGGCGTCCTCCGCCCCACCGGCCACGCCGGCGCGCCCCCCGGTGCTGGCCACGGCCCCCCACGCCAACCCGGCCGACCCGCTGGCCCCGTTGTTCGTTCACCCCTTGAACGAGGCACAAGCCTGGCAGCGGCTGGCGGCCCTGTGGCAGGTGCAACTGCCGGCCAGCGACGCCCCCTGCGCCAGCGCCCCGGCGGCTGGGCTGCGCTGCCACACCAGCCAGGGCGGCATGGGCGCGGTGCGCCTGCTGGACCGGCCGGGCTGGCTGACCCTGACCACCCCGGAGGGCCGCAGCACGCGGGTGCTGTTGCGCCGGCTGAAGGGCGATGAGGCCGAGCTGGACACCGGCGATGGCCGGGCGCTGACGGTGCCACTGCTGAAGATCGCCAGCGCGTGGCGCGGCGAGTTCAACACCCTCTGGCGCAGCCCGCCCGACACCCCGGGCGACGGCCTGCTGGTGGCCGACGGCCCCACCGGGGTCTGGCTGGCCGAACGGCTGGCCCGGCTGGACGGCGGCCGCCCCCAGGACGACGCGGCCAGCCTGGCCGACCGGATCCGGGCCTTCCAGATCGCCCAGGGCCTGAAGGCCGATGGCCTGCCGGGACCGCTGACGCTGATGCGCCTGAACCACGCCACCGGCGTGGAAGAACCCCGCCTGGACGGCAACCCG
>JAYSCA010000695.1:0-1838 GCA_041915165.1 Ideonella sp. | reverse complement strand
TCGCCGGGGCCGGCGCCGACGAACCAGACGGTGCCGGGGCTTTGCTTAGCGAGCATTGTCGGCACCTGACACGGGGGAACGGGAAAAACAGCCAGAAATCATGCGGTGTCCTTGGAAGTGAGATGAGCGAGCAGAGCGTCCAGGCTGCGCGGTGGCGTGCTGCCGCCCAGCCCGTGGCCGGCCAACGCGCGGTGGAATTCGACGACGGCCGGCAGCGGCTGGCCGGCGGTGCGCAGGGGCAGCGCGTGCTGCGGGAGATCGGCGGCGGCAAACGAGGCCAGGCAGCGCCCAGCGGCGAGCAGATGGATGTCGTCGGCCCAGCGGTAGGCGAAATCGACGTCGTGCGTGGACAGCACGATGGTGATGCCGTGCCCGGCCAGCCGATCGAGCAGGGCCTGCAATTCGACCTGCATCGCCGCATCCAGCCCGGCCATCGGCTCATCGAGCAGCAATACCTCGGGCTGCATGGCCAGCACGCCGGCAATGCAGACGCGTTTTTTCTGGCCGAAACTCAGGTGGTGCACTGGCTTGTCGGCCAGCTCGCTCATGCCGACGGCGGCCAGCGCCTCGTCCACCCGGCGGCGCACCGTCGCTTCGTCCAGCCCGAGATTGAGCGGGCCGAAGGAGACATCCTCGATCACGCTGGCCGAAAACAGCTGGCGGTCCGGGTTCTGGAACACCAGCCCGACCCGGCGGCGCAGCGCATTCAGGCCGCTGCGGCGGTAATCGACTGGCTGGCCGGCAAAACGCACGCCGCCGGCGGTCGGCTGCAGCAGGGCGTTGAAGTGCAGCAGCAGGGAGGTCTTGCCCGAGCCGTTGCTGCCGAGCAGCGCGTTGCGGCTGCCGCTGCGGATGGCCAGCGAGCAGCCGTCGAGGCCGACACTGCCGTCGGGATAAACGTGGCTGAGGGCGCAGGCTTCGAGCAACAGGCTCATGCGGCCAGCCTCGCCAGGATGACGAGCAGCGCCCCGGCCACTGCGGCGCAGGCGGTGTCGCGTCGGGCGTGGGCAAATTCCGGGCTGAGCAGGCGCAGCGCGCCATCGCCGTTGCGGGCCAGCGCAGCGCGGTGCAGGCCTTGGGCGCGTTGCCAGACCTGCAGCGTCAGGTTGGCGGCAAGCAGGCCGAGCGAGCGGCGTGCCAGCCGGGGCGACGCGTAGCCCAGGCGGGCGCGCTGGGCGGTGGCCGTGTCGTGCAGCGCGGCCGAGAAAACGAACAGCATGCGGTAGCACAGCACCATCAGGTCGAGCAGCAGGGCTGGGCAGCGCAGGCGGCGCAGCAGGCCGATCAGGTCGGGTAGCGGGGTGGTCAGGACCAGGCCGAGCAGGGCGGCCAGCGCGGCCAGCGAGCGGGCAGTCAGGGCGGCCACACGCGGCCAGGCCTCGGGCGCCCAGCGCCAGGAAAAGTCGCTGTCGATGGCGAGCAGCAGCGTCAGGCCGGAGAGGCCGAGAAAGCCGACGGCCGGCGCCGCGGCGCGCAGATAAAGCGCGGGCGCCACGCCGGCCCCCAGGCAGGCCACCCCGGCCAGCAGCAAGGCGACGAGCAGCGCCGAGGCCGGCGTCGGCGCGGCAAAGGCGGCGATCAACCCGGCCAGCGCAAAAGCCCCCTTGGCGGCCGGAGTGACCCGCCGCCAACGGTTGCCGTAGGCCGCCCGTTCAATCAGCACGCTGTGTCCTCCGGCGTGGTTGCTTGCTCGCCGGCCTGGCGGCGCAGGCGGTCGCGGGTGACGGCGCAGCCCAGCCAGTAGCCGATCACCCCGGCGCCGAAGGCGGCCTGCAGGGCAAAGAGCAGCGAGGCGATTTCGCTGCTGGCCGGCTCGATCAGCGGCGCAAACCACGGCT
>JAYSCA010000694.1:0-1844 GCA_041915165.1 Ideonella sp. | reverse complement strand
TCGTCAAGCGCGACCGCATGGGCCGGCTGATGGCCTTCCTCTGCCGCCAGCTGGCCAGCGGCCGCACCGGCCAGGCCTGGGGCCTGGGCATCAACGAGGGCACGGCCGTGCTGATCGACCGCGACGGCCTGGGCACGGTCTATGGCGACACCGCCTACATGGTGCTGGCCGACCGCCCTGACGACGGCTGCCACAGCGACAGCGAGCCGGTCAGCTACGCCGGCTACAAGGTCTGGCGGCTGGACGCCGGGCAGCGCTTCGACTTCGCGCGGCGCCCGCGCAGCGGCTACTACCGTGTCGATGTGGACCAGGGCGCCTTCAGCGCCGACCCGTACGAGGCGCCGGACCGCGGCCACACCCTGGCGATGCGCACACCGGACCGGCGCGGCGGCTTCTGAGCCGCTGCGCCCGGGAGGGGGCGCCTCAGGCGCCCAGCTCGTCGGCGCGGGCCTGGGCCGAGGGGAAGTCCAGCGCGCCGGTATAGATCGACCGACCGCAGATCACGCCTTCAACGCCCTCACGCTCCACGGCGCACAGGGCCTCGATGTCGGCGATGTTGGACAGGCCGCCCGAGGCGATGACCGGGATGGACAGGGCCTGGGCCAGCTTCACGGTGGCGTCGATGTTGATGCCGGTGAGCATGCCGTCGCGGCCAATATCGGTGTAGATCACCGCTTCGACGCCGTAGTCCTCGAACTTGCGGGCCAGGTCCACCACCTCGTGGCCGGTCAGCTTGCTCCAGCCATCGGTGGCGACCTTGCCGTCCTTGGCATCCAGGCCGACGATGATGTGGCCGCCAAAGGCCGCGCAGGCATCGCGCAGGAAGCCGGGGTTCTTGACCGCGGCAGTGCCGATGATGACGTAACTGAGGCCGCCATCCAGGTAGCGCTCGATGGTGTCCAGGTCGCGGATGCCGCCGCCCAGTTGCACCGGGATCTTGTCGCCGACGGCCTTCAGGATGGCCTTGATGGCGCCCTCGTTCACCGGTTTGCCGGCAAACGCGCCATTGAGGTCCACCAGGTGCAGGCGGCGCGCACCGGCATCCAGCCAGCGCTTGGCCATCGCGGCCGGGTCTTCACCAAAGGTGGTGGAGGCGTTCATGTCGCCCTGTTGGAGGCGGACGCATTGACCGTCTTTCAGGTCGATCGCAGGGATCAGCAGCATGGCTCGGTGAGCGCGAGTAGGGAATTTGTTGCAAAAACCGCCGGCCCGGCGGGCCCGACAGGAGGAACGGAGAACGCCTCAGACGGGCTGGTCAGGGGTTCCAGTGCAGGAAATTGCGATACAGGGCCAGACCTTGGGCGGCACTCTTCTCGGGGTGGAACTGCGTGGCAAAAATATTATCCCGGGCCACCGCGCAGGTAAAGCGGCTGCCATATTCGGTTTCACCCGCCGTGTGGGCGGTCTGGTCCGGACAGGTGTAGTAGCTGTGCACGAAATAGAACCAGGCACCATCGGGCACCTCGCCCCAGACCGGATGCCGCACGCCCCCCGGCGCCGCCTGCCAGACCTGGTTCCAGCCCATCTGCGGCACCTTGTAGCGGCTGCCGTCGGGCTGGCGTTGGCCTTCCAGGCGGAAGCGCCGCACCTGGCCCGGGATCAGGCCCAGGCCCGGCGTGTCCTGTTCTTCGGAGTGGTCCAGCAGCATCTGCATGCCCACGCACACCCCCATCAGCGGCTTGCTGGCGGCGGCTTCCAGCACCGCCTCCTGCAGGCTGGAGTCGCGCAGCTCGCGCATGCAGTCGCGCATGGCGCCCTGGCCGGGCAACACCACCCGCTCGGCGGCGCGCACTTCGTCCGGCCGGGCGGTGACGATCACGTCCAGCCCGCTGTCGGCGGCCACA
>JAYSCA010000693.1:0-1848 GCA_041915165.1 Ideonella sp. | reverse complement strand
GCACCCAGTGGCTCAGCTGCGGGTTGCCGCCGCGGTCCTCGATCACCCAGCCGCCGGAGCGGGCCTCGAAGGCCTGGCGCTCGTAGTCGGCCCGGGCCTGCTTGAGCGGGTCCTGGAAGTCGAAGCCGCGGCTCTTGGATTCCAGGTGCACCAGGCTCAGCAGCGGGCTGTAGACGATGTGCCGGTCCGGGAAGCGCTGAGCCGCGCGCTGGCACCAGTCCACGTCGTTGAAGGTGACCGAGAGCTGGGCCTCGTCCATGCCGCCGGTGGTCGCGTAAGTGGCTGCCGTGCAGGCCAGGAAGGCGCCGGTGACGGCCGGCATGCGGCGGGTGAGCTGCGGGCCCAACAGGCCCAGGCCATCGTCCACCGGCACGCCCACCGCGTCGTGGGCGACGAAGCGCTCCTGGCCGGTCAGCACGCCGGCGTGCTGGATCGTCATGTCCTCATACAACAGGCGCGCGCCCACGGCCAGCACGTCCTCACGCTCCAGCAGGCCGCGCAGGATGTCATCCCACTGCGCGGTGAGCATGCGGGTGTCGTTGTTGAGCAGCAGCAGGTGCTCGCCGCGGGCCGCCTCGGCCATGCGGTTGTTCAGCCGGCTCCAGTTGAAGGGCTCGTCGATGCGCAGCACCCGCAACCACCCTTGCGCCGCCGCCTCGGCGAGGTAGTCCAGGGTCTCGGCCTCGACACTGCCGTTGTCGGCCACGACGATGTCCAGCGCCCCAGGATGCAAGGCCTGCTCGCGCAGGGTCTGCACGCAGTCGCGCAGCAGACCCACCTGATCCCGGGTCGGCAGCAGCACGCTGATCACCGCCTCGGGCCGCTGCGGCGTCCAGCGCACCAGGGGCTTGGGCGAGGCGCCCAGCGGGTCGTTCACCCGCTGCCAGTGCCGGCCCTGCCAGGCGTCCGGCAACCAGGGGGCCAAGGTCTCCGGGGCAGCGCGGGCGATCAGGCGCTGCACGGCCTCTCCAGGGGCCGCCTCCTGGGCCTCGCCAACCCGGCTGAGCAGGAACTGCGGCACATGCACCAGCTCGCCCTGGCGGGCCAGCGCCCAGACCAGGGCCTCGCGCGCCGCGGGCGCCGGGTTCAGGCCGCCCTCGGCTGCAGCGGCAGACAGCGCCGGCGCCACGGCCTGCAGGGCCGCGGCGCGCAGTGCCAAGCTGCGCCCCACGCCGTTGAGCTCCAGCATCGCGTCGGCATCGAAGGCCCGGCGCAGCAGCGGCCGCACATGGCGCTCCTCCCGCGCCGGCGCCCGCCCACCCGCGTGCAGCAGCGTGTCCTCGTCCCAATACAACGCCGCGGCCTGGGGCGACTGGCGCGCCGCATGCACCAGCCAGGGCAAGGCCATTGGGTCCAGCTGCTCGCCAGCTTCCAGCAGCAGCCACCACGGTGCAGCCGACGCGGGCAGGCTGCCCCAGCCGGTCGCCCCACGCACCCGTGGCTCGGCGGCGGCCATCAGCGCCGCGGCGTCGACCACTTCGCGCCCGGCCCCCACCACCACGGCTTGCCAGTGCGGCCAGGGCTGGGCCCGCAGGCTGTCCACCGTGCGGCGGGCCGCGATGGGATCGCCCGCCCCGGCATCGATCAGCACGGTGAAGGCCGGGCCCTCGCTGGCCGCCGGCGGTGTCAGCACCCCGGCCCAGGCGCGCTCCTGCAGCCAGGGTGGGGGCGGCACCCGGTGGGTGCGGCGGTAGAGGTCGTAATGGTCCAGCGGAAAGGCGGCGTAGCGCAAGCCCTGCGGCACCATCGCCGCCAACGCGTCGATGCGACGCTGGATTTCCTCCAGCTCCTTGGACAGCAGCTGGGCCACGCCCAGCTGGTCCAGGCTGGAATTCTCGTAGCGGTAGG
>JAYSCA010000692.1:0-1849 GCA_041915165.1 Ideonella sp. | reverse complement strand
GACGGCTTCCCCACCGGGGCCATCCACGGCATGGTCAACATGATGAACTGGCTGCGCGAGCATGTGCCGGCCGAACACGCCGTCTGTGTGTTCGACGCCAAGGGCCCGACGTTCCGCGATGCCTGGTACCCCGCCTACAAGGCGCAGCGCGCGCCGATGCCCGACGAGCTGCGGGCGCAGATCGAGCCCATCCACGAGGCGGTGCGCCTGCTGGGCTGGCCGGTGCTGGAGGTGCCCGGCATCGAGGCCGACGACGCCATTGGCACGCTGGCCCGGGTGGGCGCCGAGAGCGGCCACACCGTGGTGATCTCCACCGGCGACAAGGACCTGGCCCAGCTGGTGACGCCGCAGGTGACGCTGATCAACACCATGGCCAAGCCGCCCGAGCGGCTGGACGAGGCCGGCGTGGCCGCGAAGTTCGGCGTGCCGCCGGACCGCATCATCGATTACCTGACCCTGATCGGCGACACGGTGGACAACGTGCCCGGCGTGCCCAAGGTCGGGCCCAAGACGGCGGTCAAGTGGCTGCAGGAGCATGGCTCGCTGGACGGTGTGATGGCCGCCGCGGACCAGATCAAGGGCGTGGCCGGTGAGAACCTGCGCGCCACGCTGGACTGGCTGCCGACAGGCCGCCGCCTCATCACCGTCAAGACCGACTGCGACCTGGGCGAGCAGGTGCCGGCCTGGCCGGCGCTGGAGGCGCTGGCGCTGCGTGCGCCCGACCAGGACGGGCTGGTGGACTTTTACACGCGCTACGGCTTTCGCACCAGCCTGCGGGCCCTCGGAGCCCCGGCGGCGGCGGGGGGCGTGGCGGACGCGGTGCCGAGCCCGGACGGCGCGGTCCCCGATGGGGCGGCCCCGTCGCGGGACCTGGCACGGGACTATGAGACCGTCACCACCTGGGACGCGCTGGACGCCTGGATCGCCCGCCTGAAGGCTGCGCCGCTGGCCGGCCTGGACACCGAGACCGATTCGCTCGATGCGATGCGCGCGCGCATCGTCGGCATCAGCTTCGCGGTCGAGCCCGGCCGCGCGGCCTATGTGCCCACCGGCCACGACTACCCCGGCGCGCCGGATCAGTTGCCGCTGACCGAGGTGCTGGCCCGCCTGCGGCCCTGGCTGGAGGACGCGGCTGCGCCCAAGCTGGGGCAGAACATCAAGTACGACCTGCATGTGTTCGAGAACCACGGCATCCGGGTGCAGGGCTATGTGCACGACACGCTGCTGGAAAGCTATGTGCTGGAGGCCCACAAGCCGCACAGCCTGGAGAGCCTGGCCGACCGCCACCTGGGCCGCCACGGCCTGAGCTACGAGGACCTGTGCGGCAAGGGGGTCAACCAGATCCCGTTCTCGCAGGTGGATGTCGAGCGGGCCAGCACCTACAGCGGCGAGGACAGCGAGATGTGCGTGCAGGTGCACGAGACGCTGTGGCCGCAGCTGCAGGCCGAGCCCGGGCTGCGCCACGTCTACACCGCGATCGAGATGCCCACCGTGGCGGTGCTGCAGCGCATCGAGCGCCACGGCGTGCTGATCGACCCGGTCCGGCTGGCCGCGCAGAGCCAGCAACTGGCCGAACGGATGATCGCGCTGGAGCAGGAGGCCTACGCCATCGCCGGCCAGCCCTTCAACATGGCCAGCCCCAAGCAGATTGGCGAGATCCTGTTCAACCGCCTGGGCCTGCCGATCAAGAAGAAGACCGCCACCGGCGCCCCGTCGACCGACGAGGAGGTGCTGCAGGAGCTGGCGGCCGACTACCCCTTGCCGGCCAAGCTGCTGGAACACCGCGGCCTGGCCAAGCTCAAGAGCACCTACACCGACAAGCTGCCCGGCATGATCAACCCCGTCACCG
>JAYSCA010000691.1:0-1852 GCA_041915165.1 Ideonella sp. | reverse complement strand
TTCGTGCAAGGCCAACTGAGCGAGGTGCTCTCGGTCGAGGCCCAGGGCGGCTCGCTGGCCGAGCTGCCCGACCTGCCCGCGCTGTCCCCCGACGAGACCGCCGCCGCCATCCGCGCCATGCTGGCCGGCGACCGCCCGGTGCCCGCCCCCATCGACCGCCAGCGCCGCGTGCTGCTGGCCCTGCGCGACGCCGCCACGGCCGCGGCCGACACCGACTGACCTGTCCCGGAGCCCTCCCATGGTCCCTGCCCCCCTCCACCCCGTCCACCTCGTCGGCGCCGGCCCGGGCGACCCGGAACTGCTGACCTTGAAGGCGCTGCGCGTGCTGCGGGCCGCCACCGTCATCCTGGTGGACGACCTGGTGGGCGAGCAGGTGCTGGCCAGTGCGCTGGAGGGCTTGCAGCCGATGCCACGCATCGTGCCGGTGGGCAAGCGCGGCGGCTGCGAATCCACGCCCCAGGCCTTCATCGAGAAGCTGCTGGTGCGCGAGGCCCTGGCCGGCGAGAAGGTGGTGCGGCTGAAGGGCGGCGACCCGCTGGTCTTCGGCCGCGCGGGCGAGGAGATCGCCGCGCTGCGCGAGGCCGGCGTGCCGTTCGAGGTGGTCAACGGCATCACCGCCGGCCTGGCCGCCGTCAACGCGCTGGGCACCGGCTGGACCGACCGCCGCCACGCCCAGGGCGTGATGCTGGTCACCGGCCACCCGCAGCAGGGCGGCGCCGGGCCGGACTGGGCCGCCATCGGCGCGGCCGCCGCCAGCGGCCTGACACTGGTGATCTACATGGGCGTGACCCAGGCCCCCCGGCTGGTGGACCAGCTGCTGCCCCAGTTGGGCGCCGACTGGCCGGCCGCGGTGGTGCAGGCCGCCAGCACGCCGAGCCAGCGCCAGGTGCTGGCCACGCTGGGCACGCTGGTCGAGACGATTGCGCGCGAGCAGTTGGGCAGCCCGGCGGTGCTGGTGCTGGGCCGGGTGCTGGAGGCCTCGGCCCTGGCCGGGCTGGCCGCGCAGGCGCAGCGCCAGGCCAGCGCCTGAGCGCTCCGCCCATCGGCGCGGGGCGCGGCTCATCCCGCGCCAGCGCCACTTGGTCGCAGCGCGCTGGCGGCCCGGCCGCCCACCGGCGACAGTCTCTCCAACGGCCCCGCCACGAGGGCTTCTGGAGAGACCACCATGACCACCGTTCCGACCCCGTCCTTCCTGCAACGCGCCAGCGCCCTGGGCCTGGCCGCCCTGGTCACGCTGAGCGTGCTGCACAGCCTGGGCGGCATCGCCGACCGGCAGGTGGATGACGCCGTGCTGGCCCTGCGGGCGCAGAGCTGCACCCCGCTGGCGGCCGACACCACCCACCCGCACCGGCCGGCCTGACACGGCGCCGTCTTCAAGCGCCGCCTTCATCTTGGCTTCATGCTGGCCTCACGCCAGCTTCATCCAGCCCGTCGACGATGGGGCCTTCCCCGCCCCATCCGCCCGACAGGCGCGCCACCGGCCCCTGTCCTTTCGACGAGGAGAGGCCGCCATGAGCGCTGACACCCTGACCCTGCAACTCGACCAGATCGGTCTGGCCTGGCCCGACCGACGGGGGCGGGAGCGCTGCAACGCGGCGCTGAAAGCGGGCCTGACCTGGCTGCGCGAGGCCGACCGGCGGGTCAGCTCCGCGCTGTTGCAACTGCTGGCCGGCACGCTGCGCCCGCTGCAGGGCACGGTCCGGCTGCTGCGCGCCGGCCAGCCGCCGCTGGACCTGCAGGCCGAGCACCGGCTGGCCTGGCGCCACGCGGTGTTCAGCTGCGACCCGGGCCGCCCGGTCGACGGGCGCCTGAGCCCCCAGGGCTTCTGGGACCTGCTGCACGGCCGCTACCC
>JAYSCA010000690.1:0-1854 GCA_041915165.1 Ideonella sp. | reverse complement strand
GCAAGGCCACCAGCGGCAGCAAGTCCGTCCGGGTGGCGCAGCGCTGACGCGCGCCGCCGCCGTCAGCGGCGGTCCACCAGCGCGTGGGCGATGGTGGACAGGTCCACGTACTCCAGCTCACTGCCCGCCGGCACGCCGCGGGCCAGACGGGTGACCTTCAGCCCCCGGGCGCGCAGGCTTTGGGCCAGCACATGGGCCGTGGCCTCGCCTTCGGCGGTGAAGCTGGTGGCCAGGATCACCTCTTCAACCACACCGTCCAGCGCACGCTGGACCAGGCCTTGGCTGCCCAGGTCGGACAGCCCCACGCCATCGAGCGGGCTCATCCGGCCCATCAGCACGTAGTACAGGCCCCGGTAGCTGCCGGTGCGTTCCAGCGCCGCCTGGTCGGCCGGGGTCTCCACCACGCAAAGCTGCCGCGCATCCCGCGTGGCATCGCTGCAAACGGGGCAGATCTCCCCTTCGGTGAAGGTGTAGCAACGGGCGCAGTGGTGGACGGCGGTCAGTGCCCCGTCCAGCGCCCGCGCCAGGTCCGCCGCCCCCTGCCGATCATGCTGCAGCAGGTGAAAAGCCATGCGCTGGGCCGACTTCACGCCCACCCCCGGCAGGCGGTGCAGCGCGTCGATCAGCGTCTCAAGGGCGGTGCGGGACACGCCAATCCGTTCAGAACGGCATCTTCATGCCGGGAGGCAGCGGCAGACCAGCGGTCAGCTTGCCCATCTTTTCCTGGCTCAGCTGTTCGGCACGGCGCACCGCGTCGTTGAAGGCCGCGGCCACCAGGTCCTCCAGCATGTCCTTGTCGTCGGCCAGCAGGCTGGGGTCGATGGTCACCCGCTTGACGTCGTTCTTGCAGGTCATCACGACCTTGACCAGACCGGCACCGGACTGGCCTTCCACCTCGATGGTCGCCAGTTCTTCCTGGGCCTTCTTGAGGTTTTCCTGCATGGCCTGGGCCTGCTTCATCAGGCCGGCGAGTTGACCCTTCATCATGGGCGGTTTCCTTTCAGGGATGTCGGTACGGTTCAGACCGGCTTGATCGAGCCGGGAACGATGCGGGCCGTGCTGAACTGCGCCAGCAGCGACTGCACCAGGGGATCGGATTGGATCACTTCTTCGGCCTCGCGTTGGCGACGCGCCAGGCGCTCGGTCTCGCGCAGCGCGGGCGAATCCTGCGCCACGCCTGAGGCTGCGGTCAGGTGGATGGCCTGGCCACTCCAGGCCTGCAACGCCTTCTGCAGCTTCTCGACCAGGGGCGGCGCGCGCAGCGGCTCACGCTCGACCCGCAGCTGCCAGTGCTCGCCCTGCCCGTCGGCCGCGGTGTTCACCGCCACCAGCTCGGACTGCAGGGCCAGCTCGCGCACCAGGGCCACCAGGCTGTTGTTGGCCTGCATGCCCGCCACCGCCTCGGCCCAGCGGTCACCCAACGGCGTGCGCGCCACCGCCGGCAGCGCCGGGCGAACCGGCGCGGCAACGGGCGCGGGTGGCGCATCGTCGGGAGCCAACTCGATGTCGGCCGCGGCCTCGTCCCGCCAGGCGTCGTCGTCAGACGCCTCCGGGGGGGCCGAGAGAGCGGCAGGCTCGGGTTCCGGATCGGCCGCACGCGGGCTGCGGGCCGCCGGACGGGCCAGCACCTCGCCCTCGAACGGGGCCTCGTCCATCCAGGGCGGCGGCTCGTCCTGAGGGGCCGGGCGAGGCGCCACCGGGGGCCGGGTCGGCACCGGCGCCGCGGCGGCCGCCACGGGGGCGGCGGGCCGGGACACGGGACGGGCGGGCACCGGTTCAGCCGCCGTCGTCGGGGCGGCAACGGGCACCGGGGCCAGCTTGGGGGGCGGCACCGGCACGCTGGCCGACGCCGCC
>JAYSCA010000689.1:0-1859 GCA_041915165.1 Ideonella sp. | reverse complement strand
GCAGGCCGCCGCCCAGGGTCTTGCCGTAGGTGACCATGTCGGCCTGCACGCCGAAGTATTCCTGCGCGCCGCCGCGGCCCAGGCGGAAGCCCATGAAGACCTCGTCGAAGATCAGCACGATGCCGCGCTCGGTGCAGACCTGGCGCACCTTTTTCAGCCAGGCGGTGGTGGCGGCGCGGTCGAAGTGGGCGCGGCGCGAGCTGTCCACCAGGGACGAGTCGCCCGGCGCGGCCTTGTTGGGGTGCAGGGCCTGCAGCGGGTTGATCAGCACGCAGGCGATGTCGTTGCGGGTGCGCAGCACCTCGATGCTGCGGTCATCGTGGTCGCGCAGGGTGTAGGTCTCGCGCGGGGGCAAGGGGTTGCCGGGGCCGGGCTGTACGTCCTCCCACCAGCCGTGGTACGCCCCGCAGAAGCGCACCAGGTGGCGCTTCTTGGTGTGGTAGCGGGCCAGGCGCACGGCCTGCATCACCGCCTCGGTGCCGGACATGTGAAAGCTCACCTCGTCCAGGCCCGACAGGCGCTGGAGCCGTTCCACATTGCCCGCCACGCAGGGGTGCAGGGTGCCCAGCACCGGGCCGTAGTCCGCCACCTGGGCGCTGCCCTGGGCGATCAGGCGCTTGTAGACGTCGTGGCCGAAGAGGTTGACGCCGTAGGAGCCGGTGAGGTCGTCGTAGACCTGGCCGTCCAGGTCGGTCAGGGTGCTGCCCTGCGTGGCCACGCCCACATTGCCCAGCTTGATGCGCTGGCGCAGGTAGGGGCTGAACTGGAAGGGCACACGGTACTGGCTGGTGAACTGCAGGTCCGACAGGCCCGGGCGCAGCGCGTCCGTCCAGGCGATGGAGCGGGCATGCTGCTCGCCCAGGCGCTGGGCCAGGGCGGCGAAGCCCTGGCGGCGCTGGGCCTGCACTTCGGCGGGGGCGTCGTCGCAGCCGAAGAACTGCTCGGCGTCATAGGCATAGCCGGGCAGAAGCCGGGCCACCCGCTGCGCCATGCGCGAGTGGCCGGTCAGCGAGGGGTGCTTGGCCATCGACAGCTGCAGGCGGCGAACCACCTTCGGCGCCAGGGTCAGCAGGGTGGCCGCAGCCACGGCGCTCAGGGTCAGGGTCTCGTTCATTTGTCACATCGTCCTGGGAGACTGCTCCCAAAGGCGTATCTGTACCCGCTGCTGTTGACATCCCCATGAAAGTGCTGCGTACCTGGCGTGACCGCCTGTTGCAACAAGAAGATCTGAACTTCCTGCTGACCAACCGGATTCCCCGTCTGGCGGCGACCCATGCGATGGGCTGGTTCAGCCAGATCCGCAGCCCGCTGCTGGCGCGCCTGTCCATCGGCGTGTGGCGGCTGTTCACCGAGCTGGACCTGAGCGAGGCCAGGCAGCAGCGCTTCGAGAGCCTGCACGACTGCTTTGTGCGCGAGCTGAAGGACGGGGCCCGCACGGTGGACGCCGACCCGGCCGTGCTGGCCAGCCCCTGCGACGCCATCGTGGGCGCCTGCGGCACGGTGCAGGACGGCCAGGTCTGGCAGGCCAAGGGCTTTCCGTACACGGTGGCCGATCTGTTCGGCCACGCCGAGCGCGCGGTGCCCTACCGCGACGGTGTGTTCGTGACGCTGCGGCTGACCTCGGCGATGTACCACCACTTCCACGCGCCGGCCGACGGCACGGTGCAGCATGTGACCCACATCGCGGGCGACACCTGGAACGTCAACCCCATTGCGCTGAAGCGGGTGGAGCGCCTGTTCTGCAAGAACGAGCGCGCTGCCATCCACCTGAAGCTGGACCGCGGCGGCCATCCGCTGGCTCTGGTGCCGGTGGCCGCGGTGCTGGTGGCCAGCCTGCGCCTGAAGTTCATGGACCTGCT
>JAYSCA010000688.1:0-1879 GCA_041915165.1 Ideonella sp. | reverse complement strand
TCGGCACTGGTCACAACGGTTAGGGCTGCTTGGTTCCCCACCTGACCCGGTTGGCCGTGCTTCCATGCGAGGAGGCCCGTCACCGACCATTGTATGCGAAAGGCGCGTGGCCTTTCGCGCAGCGGCTCAGCGCAGTTGCAGGTCCTCGGTGCCGAAGGTCACGCCGATGGGCTCGATGATGACCTGCTTGGGGCCTTCCTCGACCTGACCGGCCACCCAGGCATCCACGCCCTGGGCCTTGGAAATTTCCACCACGCGCTGCGCATCGGCGGCGTTGACGAACAGCGCGAAGCCGGCGCCCATGTTCAGCGTGGAATAGGCCTCGCGGTCGTCCTGCTGGGCATGCTGCTGGATGAACTTCAGCACCGGGGTGACCGGGGGCACGGTGTGGATGCGGTAGGTCTGGTGGCTGGCGTGGCGCAGCAGCTTGCGCCAGCCGTGGCCGGTGATGTTGGCGCTGTAGTTCACCGCGATGCCGGCAGCGGCCAGGGCCTCGGTGACCGGGCTGTAGAGGATGGTCGGGGCCAGCAGGGCCTCGCCGTAGCTCAGGCCGGGGCTCACCTCGGTCAGGTAGCCCTGGGGCAGGCGCTCGACCAGCTTGCGCGCCAGGCTCAGGCCGTTGGCGTGGATGCCGCTGGAGGCCAGCAACACGATGGCATTGCCCGGGGCGAGGTGGTCACCCACGCTCAGGCGGCTCTTGGGGTTGATGATGCCGGTGCAGGAGGCCGCCAGGTCGATGCGGCCGGCTTCGACGATGCCGGCCAGCGCCGGGGTCTCGCCGCCGCCCCAGGCCACCTTGCAGGTGTCGCAGGCCTTCTTCCAGCCTTCGACCAGGGCCTGGGCGCGCTGGGCGTCGCCGAACCAGTCGCTGCCGCCGGCGGCCCAGTAGGCCTGCACCACCAGGGGCGTGGCGCCGACGGTGATCAGGTCGTTCACCGCCATCGCGATGGTGTCCTGGGCGATGCTGTCGTAGTAGCTCTTGCCGGTCAGGGCCTTCATCTCGTCGGCCACCAGGGCCTTGGAGCCCAGGCACTCGACGATGCTGGCCAGGTAGAACGGGCCCACGTCCACCACATAGGCGGATTCGCCGCGCGAGGCCTTCACCTCGGAGAAGCCGTGGCCAGCCAGGTGGCCGGCCGTCGCGGCAGCCGCGCGCTGGGCCACCACCTTGAGCGGGTCGATCAGGTCGTAGTTGACGCCAGCCTGTTCGTAGCTCAGGGTGGACGGGCTGGAGGAGGGGGCGGAGGAACTCATGGGGCGGGATTATCCGACACCCGGCCCGCGGAGCGGCTGGCTGCTTCCTTAGAATGGCCGCATGAGTTATGTCGTCCTGGCCCGCAAGTACCGGCCCCGCAGCTTCGAGGAAATGGTGGGGCAGGACCATGTCGTGCGTGCGCTCACGCATGCGCTGGAGCAGGGGCGGCTGCACCATGCCTACCTGTTCACCGGCACGCGCGGCATCGGCAAGACGACCGTTTCGCGCATTCTGGCCAAGAGCCTGAACTGCACCGGCCCCGACGGGCAGGGGGGCATCACCGCCCACCCGTGCGGGGTGTGCACCGCCTGCCGCGAGATCGACGCCGACCGCTACATCGACTATGTGGAGCTGGACGCGGCCTCCAACCGCAGCATCGACGAGATTCGCGAGCTGATCGAGCGCGCGGCTTACAAGCCGACGGTCGGCCGCTTCAAGGTCTTCATGATCGACGAGGCGCACCAGCTCACCAAGGATGCCTTCAACGCCCTGCTCAAGACGCTGGAGGAGCCGCCCGAGTACCTGAAGTTCGTGCTGGCGACGACCGACCCCGAGAAGATGCTGCCGACGGTGCTGAGCCGCTGCCTGCAGTTCAACCTGCGGCCGATGGCACCGCAAACGGTG
>JAYSCA010000687.1:0-1879 GCA_041915165.1 Ideonella sp. | reverse complement strand
TGGCCGGCGATCGCTTCGGGCAGGTCGCCGTCCAACGAGACGATGCGGGCGACCTTGCTCTCCCGGCCGGAGGGCTGGGCGCGCACGCGGTCGCCGGGCTTGATCACGCCGCTGGCGACCAGGCCGCAGAAGCCGCGGAAGTCCAGGTTGGGGCGGTTGACCCACTGCACCGGCAGGCGGAAGGGCAGCTGCTGCAGGCGGGTCTCGTCGATCTCGCAGGTCTCGAGGAAGCCCATCAGCGTCGGCCCGTGGTACCAGGTGGTGTGCAGGCTGCGCTCGGTCATGTTGTCGCCCTTCAGGCCCGACAACGGGATGCTGGTGATGTCTTCCAGCCCGATCTGCTTGGCGAACTCGCGGTAGTCCTCGTCGATCCGGCGGAACACGTCTTCCGAGAAGTCGACCAGGTCCATCTTGTTGATGGCCAGCACCACCTTGCGGATGCCGATCAGCTTGACCAGGTAGCTGTGGCGGCGGGTCTGGGTCAGCACGCCCTTGCGCGCGTCGATCAGGATCACCGCGACATCGGCGGTCGAGGCGCCGGTGATCATGTTGCGGGTGTACTGCTCGTGGCCCGGGGTGTCGGCGACGATGAACTTGCGGCGGTCGGTCGAGAAGAAGCGGTAGGCCACGTCGATCGTGATGCCCTGCTCGCGCTCGGCGGCCAGGCCGTCGACCAGCAGCGCGAAGTCGAGGTCACCACCCTGGGTGCCCCACTTCTTGGAGTCGTTCTCCATCGCGGCCAGCTGGTCCTCGAAGAGCATCTTCGATTCGTAGAGCAGGCGGCCGATGACGGTCGACTTGCCGTCGTCGACGGAGCCGCAGGTGATGAAGCGCAGCAGGCTCTTGTTCTCGTGCTGCTTGAGGTACTTCTCGATGTCGGTGGAGATCAGGTCCGAAACGTGGGCCATGGTCAATCCTTTGGCGATGCTGTGCGTTGAATTCGGAAGGGAGCGTGGAGGCCTTAGAAATAGCCTTCCTGCTTCTTCTTCTCCATCGAGGCCGCGCTGTCGTGGTCGATCATGCGGCCCTGGCGCTCGGAGGTGCGGGTCAGCAGCATCTCCTGGATGATGTCGGTCAGGGTGTCGGCGGTGGACTCGACCGCGCCGGTCAGCGGGTAGCAGCCCAGGGTGCGGAAGCGCACGCTCTTCATCATCGGCACCTCGCCCGGGCGCAGCGGGAAGCGTTCGTCGTCCACCATGATCAGCGTGCCGTCACGCTCGACCACCGGCCGCTCGGCCGCGTAGTACAGCGGCACGATGGGGATGTTTTCCAGGTAGATGTATTGCCAGATGTCCAGCTCGGTCCAGTTCGAGATCGGGAAGACGCGGATCGACTCGCCCTTTTGCTTGCGGCCGTTGTAGAGGTGCCAGAGCTCGGGGCGCTGGTTCTTCGGGTCCCAGCGGTGCTGCGCGGTGCGGAACGAGAAGATGCGCTCCTTGGCGCGGCTCTTCTCCTCGTCGCGGCGGGCACCGCCAAAGGCGGCATCGAAGCCGTACTTGTCCAGCGCCTGCTTCAGGCCCTGGGTCTTCCACATGTCGGTGTGGATCTGCGAGCCATGCTCGAAGGGGTTGATGCCCAGCGCCTTGGCCTCGGGGTTCTGGTAGACCAGCAGGGTCATGCCCAGCTCCTGGGCCATGCGGTCGCGCATCTCGTACATGGCCCGGAACTTCCAGGTCGTGTCCACGTGCAGCAGCGGGAACGGGGGCGGCGCCGGGTAGAAGGCTTTCTTGGCCAGGTGCAGCATGACCGCCGAGTCCTTGCCGATCGAGTAGAGCATCACGGGGTTGTCGGCTTCCGCGACGACCTCGCGCATGATGTGGATGCTTTCCGCTTCCAGACGCTGCAGGTGGGTCAGGCTCATGGTGGGTTCCGTGGTGGG
>JAYSCA010000686.1:0-1884 GCA_041915165.1 Ideonella sp. | reverse complement strand
TGGGCCAGCCAGCCGTCCGGCGACCAGACCCAGTGCGCCACCGGGGCGTAGACCAGCAGGGTCCACAGCGCCATGAACCACAGCAGGCCGGCAAAGCGCATGCGCTCGGCAAAGGCGCCGACGATCAGCGCGGGCGTGATCACTGCGAAGCTCAGCTGGAACATGCTGAACACCGCCTCGGGCACCGTGGCGGCCAGCGGGTGGACGGACACCAGGTTGTGCAGCTTGTCGAACTGCAGCGTGGCCAGCCACATCGACTCGGTGCCCCCCAGCCAGGCCGAGCCGGGCATGAAGGCCAGGCTGTAGCCCGCCACGAACCACAGCACCGTGACCAGGGCGGACACCGCCAGCACCTGGGCCATCGTGCCCAGGATGTTCTTCTTGCGCACCATGCCGGCGTAGAACAGGGCCAGGCCCGGCAGCGTCATCAGCAGCACCAGGGTGGTGGCACTGATCATCCACGCGGTGTCGCCAGCGCTGATCTGGCTGGTGGGCACCAGGGCGGGCAGACCCGTGGCGGCGACCGAGGCCGCAGCCGCCGAAGATGCGGCTGCGCTGGCACTTGCCGCGGTTTGCGCCCAAGCCGATGCGGCGGGCACGCCCATCATCATGCCGATGGCCGCCGGCCACCCCTTCCGTACTGCCAGTCCCATACAACGTCCTTGTGTTCGTAAGGGGATGTTCTGCAATTTCCGGGCCCGTCGGGCGCTGCCGTGCGTTGGGTTTCCTGCACCATAACGGGACATGGCGAACGCCGAGGTGCCGCGGGGTATCCTGTCGGGTCCTGTTCTGAACCTGAAACCGCTCTCCGTGTCCTCTGCCTCTTTGACGCCCCAGATGGCGGGGTTGCTCGACCGCATCCGTCGCGCCCACCGTCCTCCGTTCCACACGCTTTCGCCCGAGATGGCCCGGGCCGCCTACGGGGTGGCCGCCGAGGTGCTGGACTTCCCGCGGGCTCCGCTGCCGCGGGTGGAGGCGGTGACGGTGCCGGTGGGGGCTGGGGTGCACTGTCCGGCGCGGCTCTATGCCCCGTCCCATGAGCGACTGCCAGTGATGCTGTACCTGCACGGCGGCGGCTTCGTGATCGGCGGGCTGGACACGCACGACAGCCTGTGCCGGCAGTTCGCGCTGCGTGCCGGCGTGGCCGTGCTGTCACTCGACTACCGCCTGGCCCCCGAGCACCGCTTCCCCTGTGCCGTGGAGGACAGCTTCGGTGCCCTGCAGTGGCTGGCGGGGGAGGGGGCGACCCAGCTGGGGCTGGATGGCCGTCGACTGGCCGTGGGCGGCGACAGTGCCGGCGGCACGCTGTCGGCGGTGTGTGCGCTGCTGGCGCGCGACGCCGGCCTGCCGCTGGCGCTGCAGCTGCTGATCACCCCGGGCACCACGGCCCACTGCGACACCCGCTCGCACGAGGTGTTCGCCAACGGCTTCCTGCTGGAGTCCGACAGCATCCGCTGGTTCTTCGACCAGTACATCGACGTGGCCCACCGCACCGACTGGCGCTTTGCGCCGCTGCTCGCCCCGGACGTGGATGATGTGGCACCGGCCTGCTTCGTGTTGGCCGAGTGCGACCCGCTGGTGGACGAAGGGGTGGCCTATGCCGACCGGCTGCGGGCCGCGGGCGTGCCGGTCGATCTGGAACTCTACCGCGGCGTGACCCACGACTTCATCAAGCTGGGCCGGGTGCTGCCCGAGTCGGAGCAGGCCCAGGCCGCCGCGGCCCGGGTGCTGCGCGCGGCGCTGCTGGGCTGAGGCGAGGCCGTCTCGGTCAGCGGCGGGCGCTGCGACCCGGGAGGGGCAGCCCGCCCGGTGGCCACGGCGTCAGCCGGAAGCTGCGCTGGGCCGCCTCGGGTTGGTGCTGGCGCTCAAGCATGTGCAGCACGA
>JAYSCA010000685.1:0-1893 GCA_041915165.1 Ideonella sp. | reverse complement strand
TGCCCTACCTGCCCAGCTATGGCGGCTATGTGCGCTATGGCGTGGGCATCCTGCTCACCGGGCTGGGCGGGCATTACGCCATCCGCGCGATGCGGCGTTACCTGGCCCGGCGCGCGGCGGTGGAGCAGCAAAGCGAGGCCCAGCGCCGCCAGGCGCTGACGAACGACGAGGCCCTCAAGAAGATGGCGGCCAATGTCTGCCCGGGCTGCGAGCGCGCCATCCTGACCACCGGCGACGTGAAGCCGGACTTCTGCGTGCACTGCGGCCTGAAGCTGTTTGACCGCTGCGGCGGCTGCGGCACGCGCAAGAACGTGTTCTTCCGCTACTGCCCCAGCTGCGGCCTGTCGGCCGAGGTGCCAGAGGCAAATCAGCCCGCGTCGGCCGGCTGAAGCGCGCCGACGCCGTCCAGCAGCATCTGCCGGGTCAGGGCCACGGTCCAGGCCTGGTAGCCCCGCAGGCCGGGGTGGAAGCCATCGCGGGCCATCCAGCCGGCGGCATCGCCCGGCATCGTGGGCAGGGCCACATGGTGGCGGTCCGCCCGCCCGGCCAGGTCGCGCTGCAGCGCCAGGTCCAGCCGGCGCGCATCCCGCCCCAGCACCCAGCGCAGGGGTTGCGGCAGCACCGGCAGCCGCTCCATCGGCGGCACCGCCGAATGCCAGGTCTGGCGCACCCCGGCGCGCTCGTGCGCCACGGCATGCAGGGCCGCCAAGGTGCTCAGCCAGTGGCGCACGGGGGTCTGCCCCACGGCATCGTTGACCCCCAGCGAGGTCACCATGGCATCGGCCGGTGACAGCGGCGCCTGCTCCAGCGCCTTCAGCGCATCGGCCGCGCGGTGGCCGGTGGTGGCCACCAGCTGCCAACTCACCCGCCCCTGCAGCACGCGGGCCAGGCGCTCGGCCAGTGGCGCGGCCAGGGCCTGCGACTGGTCGTCCACGCCCACGCCGGCCGCGGCGGAATCGCCCACCACCAGCAGACGCAGGCGCAGGAGGCCCTCCCCCGCCACGCCGGCACGCGGCCCCTCGGGTTCGGGCAGGCGCAGCGCATGGCGGCGCACCGCCCGGCCCTGGCGCAGCAGCACCGGGCCCAGCAGCAGCTTCAGCGGTCCGGGCATCGGGCGCCGGCCTTCACTGGAACTTCGTGAAGTCGGGCTTGCGCTTCTCGAAGAAGGCCTGGAAGGCCTCGCGCGCCTCGGGGCTGCGCAGACGCTGGCCGAACAGCTCGGCCTCGGTGGCGATGACCTGTTGCAGCAGTTCGCGCTGCGGCGCCTTCATCAGGCGCTTGGATTCACGCACGGCCGAGGGGGCCAGGTGGTTGAAGCGCTCGGCCACGCGGCGGGCGTGGGGCAGCACCTCGCCCGCGGGCAGCACCGCGTTGGCGATGCCGCAGTCCACCGCATCGGTGCCGGTGAAGGGGTCGCCCAGCAGCAGCTTCTCGGCGGCCTTCACATGGCCCATCAGGCGCGGGATCAGCAGGCTGGAGCCGTACTCGGGCACCAGGCCCAGGCCGACGAAGGGCATGGCCAGGCGGGCCTCGTCACTGACGAAGACGAAGTCGCAGTGCAGCAGCATGGTGGTGCCGATGCCCACGGCCGCGCCGGTGACGGCGGCCACCACCGGCTTCTCGCAGGCTTCCAGCGCGCGCATGAAGCGGAACACGGACGAATCGGGCCCGGCGGGCGGGCGCTGCATGAAGTCCTCCAGGTCGTTGCCGGAGGTGAACACGCCGGGCTGGCCGGTGATCAGCAGGGCCCGCACGGCCGGGTCGCCGCCGGCGGCCTCGATGGCGTCGGTCATGGCGTCGTACATCGCCATGGTCAGCGCGTTCTTCTTCTCGGGGCGGGCGATCTCGATGGTCGCCACGCCATCCACGACGCCGGTTCGGATGGTCATGCGG
>JAYSCA010000684.1:0-1900 GCA_041915165.1 Ideonella sp. | reverse complement strand
GCCTTGACCGGCCTGCAGCAGCGCCTGGGCGAGGCGCTGGACCTGCGCGGCCTGACCGAGCGCATCGGCGCGGCCCGCACGCTGCACGCTTTGCTGGGCGCCCGGCCGGACACCCGCGCTTTTCGCCACCATGCGCAGAACCCGCTGGAACTGGACGTGCTGATCGTCGACGAGGCCTCGATGATCCACCTGGAGATGATGGCGGCCGTGCTGGCCGCGCTGCCGCCCACGGCCCGGCTGGTGCTGCTGGGCGACAAGGACCAGCTGGCCTCGGTGGAGGCCGGGGCGGTGCTGGGCGACCTGTGCCGGGATGCCCAGGCCGGCCGCTACGACGCGGCCAGTGCCGCCTATCTGCAGGCAGCGGCCGGCGTGGCGGTGCCGCCTGCCTTCACCGACCCGCAGGGCCCGGCCCTGGCCCAGCACACGGTGATGCTGCGCGAGAGCCGCCGCTTTGGCGGCGACATCGGGCGCCTGGCCCTGGCTGTCAACGCCGGCGACGCGGTCACCGTGCAGACCTTGCTGGCGCAACCGCCGGGCGGCGCCGTGCAGGCCTTGCAAGGGGGCGCGCCGGACGCGGTGCTGGCCCTGGCGCGCGCTGGCCGGGCCGGCGCGCCGGGCGGCTACGGCACCTATGTGGCGCTGCTGGCCCAGGCGCCGGCCGGTGCGGACGGGGTGGCCACGCCGGCCGCTCACGAAGACTGGGTGCGCCGCGTGCTGCAGGCCTTCGACCGCTGCCGCCTGCTGTGCGCCGTGCGCGAAGGCCCGTGGGGCACCGACGGGCTGAACCGGGCCGTGCCACAGGCGCTGCGGCCGCTGGGGCTGAAGGCGCAAGGGGAGTGGTACGTGGGCCGGCCGGTGATGGTGACCCGCAACGACCCGACGCTGGGGGTGTTCAACGGCGACATCGGCATGGTGCTGCCCAGCGCCCGGGGCGGCGCCTTGCGCGCCTGGTTCCTGGACGGCGACCAGCTGCGTTCGGTCGGTGTCGGGCGCCTGGCCCATGTCGAGACCGCATTCGCCATGACGGTGCACAAGAGCCAGGGTTCGGAGTTCGCGCACACCGTCCTGGTGCTGCCGGAGCAGGCCGGGCCCTTGCTCAGCCGGGAACTGGTCTACACCGGCATCACCCGGGCCCGCGAGGCCTTCACGCTGGTGGCGGCCCGTGCCGGGGCGCTGGAGGCGGCGATGGCCCAGCCGACCCGGCGGGTCAGCGGTCTTCTCCGGATGCTGGGGCAGGCTGGGTCTCGACCGGCCGCAGCTCTTCCACCCGCAGACCTTCCTTGAGCAGGGCGCGGCGCAGCCATTCGGGGTGGGCGCCGCTGCCGTCCCAGGTCTCGCCGGTCACCGGGTGGCGGTACTTCACCGGCCGTGGCCCGGCGGGCGCCTCGGGCGGCACGACCGGGGTCGGCGCCTCCAGGTCCTCGACCGTGATGCCCCAGTACTCCATCAAGGCCTGGATGCGCGCCAGCACCGCCGCACGTTCGCGGCGGGACAAGGGCAGGGACGGGGCCTCGGCGTCCGGGGGCAGTGGCATTTCGCCGCCGAAGGGGTGAAGCGGTTCACCCGGCGGGGGCGGCTCGGCGTCGTGCATGGACTGCTTTGAAAACAAAAACGGCGCACCGTGTTTGACGGTGCGCCGATCAGGCGATTTCAGGGTTTCTTGGTCGCCAGCATCTCTTCGAGCTCTTTGCACGAAGGCGCGCACACGGCTTGGGATTTACCGAGCAGCTTGCGCGATTTCAGCTGAGCCCGGGGGCGATGCTTGCCACACAGGAAACACGACATCGTGGCGGCGCCGAAGGCACCTGTCGCGGAGAAGGGGGAACCCGCCACTTTCGAGCGGTAACGCAGACCACCGGCGTCGATGGCGGTCTTGGGATCGTCCTTGGCCAAATACGCT
>JAYSCA010000683.1:0-1904 GCA_041915165.1 Ideonella sp. | reverse complement strand
CCGGCACGCCCTGGCGCATGATGGTGTTGGTCACCGGGTGGACGCGGATCTGCGCCGAATCCGGCACCTGCTTGATGCAGACGACGATGTGCATGGAAGTCTCCGGTGCGGTTGGGTTGCGGCTCAGGCGGCGCGCAGGTTGGCGGAAGGGGTCGCGGTGGGCGCGGCTTCCCGGCGCTCGGCCAGGCTGTCGCGTAGCTTCGAGAGGGACACATGCTGCTGGCCGCCGGCGTCCTGGAAGACCTTGAAGACCTTCTCGGTGGCGGCATCGGACTGCACGAAGTCCTGGTAGGCCTGCACCAGCAGCTCGCGGTAGCGCTGGAACATGCCCAGCTCATCCAGCTCGGCCAGGCCCTCGGCCTTGTGCAGGTACTGGTAGAAGCGCTTGAGGATGTGCAGGCGGTTCACGTTGACGACGTGCTCGTCGTACGCGATGCCGAAGAAGTCGAGGAACTCGTTGGCGCTGGAGAGTGCCTTGAGCTGTTGGATGAAGTCGTTCATGCGAGGCTCCAGACCGTCAGGCGGCCAGACGGGGGGACAGGCGGCTGCAGACATCCGCATGGAAGCGCAGCAGGTCGGCGTTTTCGGGGGGGTGCTTGGTGGCCAGCACATGGGCGCGGATGCGTTCCAGCAGCACCGGCACTTCGTCGCCCCCCAGCGTCAGGCCCAGCTGGCCGTAGGCGGCGATGACCGCGTGCGAGCCGCTGTGCTTGCCCAGCACCAGGGTGTGGTGGCGGCCCAGCTCGGCCGGGTCGAAGCCCTGGTAGTTGCGCGGGTCCTTGAGCAGGCCGTCCACATGGATGCCCGACTCGTGGGTGAAGACGGCTTCGCCGACGATGCTCTTGTTCTGCGCCACCGGCCGGCCGGAGGCGCGGGCCACCAGATCGGAGATGCCGGCCAGCGCGAGGCCGTTGACCCCGCTCTCGACCCCGTAGAGGTGGCGCATCGCCATCACCACCTCTTCCAAGGCCGCGTTGCCGGCCCGCTCGCCCAGCCCGTTGACCGTGGTGCTGACATGGGTGGCCCCGGCGCGCCAGGCCGCCAGCGTGTTGGCGGTGGCCAGGCCCAGGTCGTTGTGGGCGTGCATCTCGATGGCGATGTCCACCTCGCGGCGCAGCGCGCCGATGCGGTGGGCCGTCTCGAAGGGGTCCAGGATGCCCAGGGTGTCGGCGTAACGCACCCGCACCGCGCCGGCGTGCTGGGCGGCGGCGGCCACCTTGGCCAGGAAGCCGTCATCGGCCCGCGAGGCGTCCTCGAAGCCGACGCTGACCAGCGCGCCGGCATCGGTGGCCCGGTGCACATGGCGGATCACGCTGGACAGCACCCAGGCCCGGTCGCGGCCCAGCTTGCGCTCGATCTGCAGATCGGACACCGGAATGGACAGGTGGACCAGATCGGCGCCGCAGCGCAGCGCGCCCTGCAGGTCGGCCTCGCACATGCGGGCCCAGACCATGGTGCGTGCCTTCAACCGCAGGCCCACGATGGCCTGGATCAGCTCGACCTCGTGCGCGCCCATGGCGGGGATGCCGATCTCCATCTCCGGCACGCCGGCGGCGTCCAGCGCCTGGGCGATGGCCAGCTTCTCCTCATCGGTGAAGGCCACGCCAGCGGTCTGCTCACCGTCGCGCAGCGTGGTGTCGTTGATCGTGAAAGGCCAGGTCCGGTCGAAGGTGTCCATGTCGGCGTCCTCGTTGGATGGACCCTTCAACGCAAGCGGTGTGCCACCCTTCATGCCACGCCCAATCGGTTGATTTCATTGGGTTTTTCGGCCGACCTGCCATGACCGAAGCGGCTGTGGGTTTTGTCGCGTTGCCGACAGCTGGCGGCTGGCTCAGGCAGGGAGCCTGGCAACGACGGTGGGCAGCGGTGGGCGGCTGCCCGTGTCCGGGGGCGTGGAGGGTGCC